>VERS01000291.1 GCA_018882545.1 Mycobacterium sp. | reverse complement strand
GCCTCGGAGAGCACCACACTGTGCAGGTAACCACCCCGGCAGGACCGGAACAGCACGTGCCCGCTCGGGTGCACCGCATCGAACTCCGGATCCGGTTCGCTCACCTGCCCTCCCCCGGCACGCCGCGCAACCGCAGGGCGGAGTCGGCATCCTGGCTCTCCCAGACATCGGCAGCGTGGTTGAGCCGGTCGGCCAGTTCGGCGTGCGCGGCCGCCTGCTGCTCGTAGCACACCCGGCGCTGATCCAGCAGTTCGGCTCCGGCAGCTCGGAACTCGGCGAAGATGGGTCCCAGTGAGTCCAGGGTGGCCATCACATCGTCATGGCTTGCTGGTGCTGCGCCGAGTTGTTCGGCGGCCCGCCGGTGTTCGACGGCGGCCTGCCGAAGCTCCCCGGGTGCCACGTTGAGATGCTCGGTCATCGCTCACTCCTGTCAGGACGGGGCCGTCGCCGCGGGCGGCCGGGTGGATGCCGGGGCTGCCGGCAGCTGAGGCGTGGTCATGGTCGGGCCGGGGGGATGCTGCCAGCCTAGGAAGCCTGGCCCGGCGACGTGAGGGATGGGCTGGATTTGGTTATCCAACAGGGCAGTGCCGTTACCGAGCGCCAGCGCATACCGATCGGTGAATACGCCGATGTCGCCGGGTGCCAAGGTGGCGGCGTCAAGAGGGGCGGTGACCGGCGATCCGGGCTGGGGAAGGCCGATTCCCTGCTGGCGGAAGGCATCGGCAACCGGGGTTCCGGCCAGCGCTGCGGTCATGGCGGCCGCGATCTGCGGCGTTGCGGCGATAATCATCTGTCCGTCCGGCAGTTCGACTGCGTGCGGGGCCTCCTCCCCGGTGTCCCGCCCGGTCTCCTCCCCGGTCTCCTCCCCGGTGTCCTGCCCGGTGTCCCCCGCGGATTCGGCCGCGGTCTGCGCACTCTCATCCGCGGTGTCCTTCTCCTCCGCCGACTGCCCGCCGGGATCCCCCGGCACCGACTCCGTTCGGCGCGACGAACCGAATTCGTGATCCCGCAGGACTCCGTCGGCACCCGAACTGGGACCGAAATCGCGGAACGACTCCGCTGAGCCGAAGTCCGGCCAGCCCGGCGGGCCACCGCCGAACGGCGAACCGCCGCCCCAGGCCGGGGCCAGCGGGGCCATCGCGGGAACACCCGCGGACGCAGGTGCAGTCCCGACCGGGTAGGGCGGGGGCCCTGACCCCGGGTAGGGCGCTTGCGGGGCGCCTTGGTAGGCCGATGCCAGCGGCAGACCAGCCGCATCCCACGGCAAGCCGGCGGCGTCGGCGGCGGCGAACTCCGGCAGCACCGACAGCAGATCCTCCGACGAGTCGGGGGACGGCAAGTCGGCGGCGGCGAACGACTGGGCCCAATCACCAGGCTCCGGCGGCACACTGCCGCGACGGGGCGAAGTCGGCGGCGATTCAGCGGATTCGGCCTCTCGGCGCTCACCCGGAGGTCCGGGTTCCGGCGTCGCGCAGGCGTAGAGCGATGCCAGGGCCGCCACCAGGGCGGCCTTGGATGTGGCGTCCAGCCCGGCGGTGTCCACCACAGTCCGGATCTCGCGCAGTTTGCCGATCAGAAATCGTTGGAACTCACGCGCCCCGGCCGGGGTGTCCAGGTCGCTGCGGGACAGCACGGCCGCCTCAATCTCCCGCTGCAGCCGGTCCAGCTCGGCGGCTCCGACGGCATTGGCACTCTGGGCGTTGAGCACTGCGCTGACGACCTGGAGATCCACCTGGGCTGCGGATGATTTCTGCTGCGCCAAAGCAGTTTCGGCGTTGCGGATGGCCTGTGCGGCCAGACCCTCGTCGGTCCGGGGCGGCGTCCCGGTCGGTCTGGCCTCGGCCAGGAAGGCGTCCGGGTGGGCGGCGATGATCCTGGTGAGCACCCCGCCGAGGGCAGCTGGCGAACTGAACGGATTACATGCTGCGGCGATATCGTCGCCGGACAGGCCGTTCTGCCAGGCGTCGCGGTTACCGGTGGCCGTGCGGACCCGGTTTATCGCGTCAAGCAGATCTTGGTGGGTCGCCACCGGAAGCCTCTCATGGCGACGACTGTAGGCAGCACCGTGACCGGGGACAATTCACCGCTGTGCACAACGCATCAGAGCCGATATCGCTCCGTAAGTGCCTGCAAGGCAGCGCTTTTCGCGGCCACCGCAGCCCTGGCGGTACTGACGACCTCAGCGATCTCCCGGTTCTTGGCCACCAGTTGGCGGCCGACCTCCCGGGCCCCGGCAGGGGTGTCCTTGGGCTGTTCGGTTGCGGCGGCGTCGATGTCGGCGGTGATCGACTCGATACGCCCGATCGATTCGACGGCTATCGCGTGGGCGCCGGTCAACGCCTCGGCCAGGGCCCGATCGGCGTCGGCCAGGTCGGCGTCGCGGGCCGCCAGGGCCCTCCGGGCCGCCGCCAACGCGCCGACCGAATCCCCTGCCTGCGCCATGGCCCCGACCGTACCCACGCTCCCGAGCCGGAACAACTCACCCCGGCGCGGGCGTGCTCCGGGGTCAAGGCCGACCCGCTGGGAGCAGCTTGGGACTTGCGGACCGGGCCGCCGGCCAGGCTAGCCGGGTCGTCGGATCGCCACACTCGGCCCCATCCTGCTCACCTGGACGGACGCCCCGGGTTGCGGTGCCTCGACGACCAGGCCGTTGCCGATCGCCAGCTGGACATGGCCGGGGTGCGGGAACACCAGGTCACCGGGGCGGACCTGGTCCGGCGACACCGGGATGCCGTCCTGGATCTGCTGGTAAGTGGTCCGGCGCAGCGGGATCCCGGCCCGCGCGTAGGCCCACTGGACCAGACCTGAGCAGTCGAAGCGGTCCGGGCCGGTCGCACCCCATACGTACGGGCGACCGAGCCGGCTCAACGCGGCGCGAACCGCGACTTCGGCACGCCGGTCACCCGGGCGGCGGCCCAAGGCCCGTCGGTACCGCAGCGCGCGCAGTTGGGCTCGGCGACGTGCGGCGCGGCGGCCTGCCGCGAGTACGTGGCTGCGTTGGGCCCGCAATCGGGCGGCCCTGCGCAGCAACAACTCCCGCGCCGCGATCGGACTGCCGGCCACCATCGAGTCGGCCCGGGCGGCGGCCAGCACCGCGGCGGTATCGCGGTGGGCGACGTGATGGGCACGGTGTGCGGTGGCGATGAGGCGGGCGAACTCTTCGTCGACTCCGCGGGCCGCGGCGAGGTCGGCAGACCGGGTCGACGCGGCCTGCCGGTAGGCGGTGGCCGTCGCGCCGGTCTGGTCGGTCCCCCGTCGGGCCGGCGCCTCCGCCGACACCAGGCCAACGGGCCGGGGGTCGACGCCACCGGTGAACAGCGCGTGTGCACGGGCAAGCAGGTCGAGCTCAGCGGCGGTCTGCGCGCCGGCCATCAGGATTCGGCCTCGATGAAGGCTCGGATTCGCGGCAGTGTCCCGGGCGGGATCAACCCCTTGTTGCGGATATCCCACATCTCCTCGGCGCTCATCCCGAGCAGAGCCGCAATGACGGCATCGGGCAGGGCGCTGCGTCGGCAGGCCCGGTCTAACCGGGCGCCGGTGCTGTCCGGCATCCGGGCCAGCAGCCCGCTGCGGATGCTTTCCAGGGTCTTCAAGTGAACCATCAGCCGGTCGGCGGAGTCGGCACCGGCGTTGACGGCCACCCGCCAGGAGTTGGCGGCGAGCAACTCCGCCTTCACGCATTGTCCGATCACGGTCAGAATATACGTCTCGTATTCGTTTGATGTCTCCGCTGGTAGACGGGCAATCAACGAATTAAGCGAATCCAGGTGCGCCTCGGCATGGGCCTCCAGCACATCGGCGTCGCTGTGCCGGCTGACCGTCACCGATCCCCGCGAGCCGACCTCGGCTTTGGACGGCTCCGGGCTGACCGGAAACTGGGCCAGCTCGGCGTCCGGATCATCGGCCGTCAACAGCCGGGCATAAGTCCCAGGGGGTAAGCCGAGACCATTCTCAACCTTCTGAACTGTGCCTTTGTGCGGTTTGCGGGCACCGCGCTCCAGGTAGCTCAGGCCCATGATGCTGACCCCGGTGGCGGCGGCGAGATCGGCCAGCGACATGTCCCGGGACTCCCGCAGAGCCCGGATCGCGGCGCCGGCCGACTCCCGGCTCATGATCGGCCACCGCGCATGGCCGAAGCGTACACAGCGGCTGTCCCATATACGTTTCTGTGTACGTTTTGGTTGCGCAACCGGGGTGTGTGTTATACGGTTCTGTCTTCGAAACTCAATTGAGGAGGTTGTGATGGACATCCGCCCGTGCTCGGCCGAACCCGACCTGTGGTTCGGCTACGCCGACGACGACGCCAGTG
>VERS01000290.1 GCA_018882545.1 Mycobacterium sp. | reverse complement strand
GTCACGCCGAAGGGCAGGCTCAAGGTGCGTACTGGGCTTGGTATACGGCGCATACGGCTTGCTTAGATTACTTCGATGATCGGCCGAAGAATCCGGTGACGGATATCTGTCCTTGAACGGGAGTGATGGGGTCGCTTGCCGTCTGTCCGCCACGTTGAGGCGACAGAGAAGCCGCAGCGCAACCGAGCGTCCTACCGCAATCAAATTTGCCTGCTGCCGTGAGGGAACGCACTAGCTAGCCCAGCTTTGGTTGGCCGAGCGCGGTCAGTACCTGGTTAGTCGTCTCGCGGACTTGCACAACGAACTCGTCATGACGATCGACTGCAAAAGCGTCGTCATAGGACCAGGTTCGAATGATCTGGAAGCCCGGGCGTATGTGGATCTGAATGCCGGGCTTCTTGCTGTCCAGCCACTCGTGCAGGCTTTCTTCTTCGCTGTCACTGGCGTAGCGGCGTTCGGCCAGCCAGCGGAAGAACTGTGGATCGGCGATCTGGTCGAGGGTTCGACCTCCGGCACGGCCGTTCCGGAAATCGTCGATCCATTGATGTGCGTACTCCTCCCCGGACAGCAGCCTGGTGGGAAACCAGCGTTGCAGGGGTTGGGCGAACCGATGGGCCAGCTGGAAGTTGGGCTCAACGGTGAAACCGTCGCGGGTGCCCAGTTCGAGGAGCGCGTCGACTCTGGCCGGATCGGAATACACATAGGTGTATTGGGACTGCAGTTCCGCTGGCCAGACACCCAAGCGGACGTAGGCGCCATCGAGGAACGCCGAGGCCCGGTCAGCACCGCGGACGTGGTCGGCGGCGAATTTGACTGTCACGCCAGGCAACTGGGAGTCGCCGCGCGGGATCAGCGTGCCTTCCACCGTGCTCACCTTCCCGGAGAGTCCCGTTGCCTTCTGCAGCATCGCGTCGAGTCGGTTCAGGGCGTTCAGCATGTCGTCGGAAGTCGAGGGTGAATTCAGTGATGCCATCAGAGGGGGTCTCCTTGGTGGGGTGTTCGCCGCCTCGGGTGCCAGGGGTGGATGGGGATGCCTGATGCCGCTGCCCCAGCCGAGTTCCCATCCCGCGGCGGCGTCGAAGTAGTCGGCGTACGCGATGGGCAGCTGCTCGGGCTGCTCGACGCGGCGCAAGAGGTCGGCATACCAGGCAACGTAGGCACGGTCGTCGCCGGTGGGGGTGGTCTCGGGCAGTGCGGTGAGGATCAACTCGGCGACGGACTCGGGAGTGGTTGCTACGGTCACCTCCCCTCCGGCGAATTCAGTCAGTCCGCCCGTCGAATACCAAAGAGGGGTGTCGTAGTCGACGATATGGGGGAAGTGCACGTCGTCGGCGATGTTGTCGGGGCTGGTGATGGCGACGCGCCAGTACATCCCCGAAGCACTCATGCCCGGCAGAATGCGCAGCCGATGGTAGCCGCGCTGATGCAGAACTTGAATGCCCTGCAAGATGCGGATCGGCGTCCACAACGCCAGCTGCATACATATCTGCTCGTGTATCCCGGGGTCGAACGCCACCAGCCGCACCTCATCGACGCGGGTGTCGGCGGCGGCGATGGTGGCGACTGCTGCGGTGATGGCGTCGTGTTGCGGCCAGCCGAAGATACCGGCGCTGATGAGCGGAAATGCGACGGTGCGAGCGCCGAGTTCGTCGGCGACTTGCAGGGCGCGGTGGTAGCAGGACTCCAGCAGCGAACGATCCCGCTGCCCGGCGGCGTAGTTGGGGCCAACCGTGTGGATAACCCACCGGGCAGGAAGATCGCCGGCCGTCGTCCAGCCGGCGTCACCGGTGGCTAACCCATCTGGGAACTTCTCGATGCAGTCGCGCAGGATCGCGGGACCACCGCGGCGATGGACCGCACCATCCACGCCACCACCCCCGCGCATGGCGGTGTTCGCGGCGTTGACAATCGCGTCAACATCCTGCGCGGTGATATCCCCACAAACTGCGGTGATGACCGGCACGCCGCCCAGTATGCATCTGCGCACCGACGGGAGTGCCCCATGCGGCCACCCCATGACGCCGGACGCCTCGATAGTGGACAAAGTGAGCCGCTGCGGCCGCGTCGCAGCGGTCGCTCCCGTTCCCGGCGAAGACGGTAGAGATGTCCGCTCCGCCCAGGTATCAAGAACTGGTGTGATGCCCCCGGGGCTGGGGCCGGTACTGCTGGTCACCGCGCGGCATCCAGCGATTGCGCGCTCAACGCTTCGGCGGCCGGGGCACCTTCTGCGCCTGGACGAACCGATGCAACGACTCCAAGGGATCGGAGTGGCGGCCGTATTCGGTGGATCGAAGGTCTGCCATCAGCGTTTCTTGCTGCCGTTCATCCAGCGATGCCCAGATCGACTGGGCGATGATGTCGTTCGGGACGCCGGCCGTCTTCTGCTCACGGATCTGCTGAGCAACGGAGTCCAGCAGCAGTTGATAACGGACTTTGCGGCGACTGATCGCCTTCGCGGCCCGGGCAGGTTTCGGTGAGGCGGCCTTGTGGGACTGCCGATAACTGTCGGTCGCGGCGCGGAACTCACGGGCCGGACACTCCAGGAGTTTGATCACCTTGGCCAGCATCGCCCGGTAGGGATCGCCGTCATCGGCGCGGCTGGTGAATAGCAGCTTCCGGGCACCCCGCAGTCGCGCCTCAAACTTCGGGTGCGCAAAAAGGACCTCCCAGTCGGCTTCAACGCAGTCACGCCGGACCACATAGGTTGCGTGCCGACCAGCCAGTGGGCTGACGGCGACAGCGTCCTGACCTTCCCTGCCGGGCCTGTTGACGGCAAGGACGAGGTAGCGGGTTCCGATACCACCGCCGGCCTCAATTCCTCGATGCCACGTGCAGTTGGCCGCGCCGAAATGGTTCTGCAGGTCCTCCAAGACGGTGAGGCGGCGTTCGTCGACGGTGTATCCCCGGTATTTCTTCGAGGTGCGGATCTCTCCGAGGAACGTGCGCAGCTGCTCGCCCTGGGGCAAGATCTCGAACGCTAGATGGCTGTTGATGCGCGGTTTCGGGGCCACGAATGCGGCGGCGCTATCACGGAAGGGCCGCAGGAAGTCGTATCGCTTCAGCTGCAGGGCGACCAGGTGGGCGCGAGAGTGCAGGAAGAACTTCGCCAGATCCGCTTTGTCCGTGCTGAGCAGTCGTTCGACGGCGGTGGTCAGCTCTGCGAGTCGCCGGCGGGCGCGCTGTAGTTGCGGGCTTCCTGTGGTGAGGTCGCTGTCCTTCGGACGTGGGAGGGAGCCCAGGATGTTCCACAGCCGGTGGCCATGATCAGCGCTGGCGATGGTGAGTATGAGCGCACAGCGCAGGAAGTCGAAAGCAGCTCTCGCACGGCGCACTTCATCGGCGTCAGTCCGACCCTTCCCGTGCGAGCTGGTCAGTTTGCGGAACTCTTTGTCCAGGCCGGCCGCGGCGAGATTCGGTTTAGTCAGAATCCGGCCGTGAGCGCGGACCAGGGTGTCGACAAGCCTTCTCTCGTTGTCGATGACGGTCGCGAGGGCAATGAGGTCCTCATGTCCCGGAGTAAGGCCTGATTCGGCGCGGACGGCGCGGGTGGATGCGTACCGCCAGGTGAGATAGCCGTACCTGCCGTCACCGTCGGGCGCCAGTTCCTGCAGGCAGGCCAGAATGGTTGCCTGGTCCGGGCTCGCCGCTTTGGCGTGGACGATCTCAGCGGCGGCGTGAATATCCATCGTCGCGCCCAGCGGCGGCAAGTGACCTGTCCGGTGACGGGGGCGACCGGCGGCGGCGCCGTCGCGGGGTTGAGGGCTGCTGGCGGTGTCGGTCGGGGTTTTCCGGGGAGCTGTGACGCTGTTCTTGTTAGCTCGCTTCTGTTGCGCGGCAGCGGCTTTCAGCGATTCGAGTCGTTCTTCTTCGGCGACCTTCCTGCGAAGGTTGTCACTGGTGACGACACTGTTGAACAGTTTGCGCTCGATGCCGAATCGCGCCTCGCACTCTCGGGCGAGTTCTTCGACGGCGTGATCGGGGTCCTCGGCGGCCGCGGCGGTTCGATAGCGTCGATAGATGTAGCGGGCATTGTCGGAGTTCAGCAGGATTGATTTGGGGCGCTGTTCTTCCGAGACGGTATTAGGCGGGGCGGGCGACTTGCTGGCTGCTTGGGGTTGGGTTGAAGGGGCAAGTGTGTTCCTTCGGATCGTCGGCGGGGTCGTCTTGAAGGATTCACGCATTCGAAGCGCTGTTCCGGCACTGATTCTCGACGACGCAGACTTGACGTTCTCACCGTCCGCATTCAGCCGCGCCAGGACCTCTTTACTGGTGGCGCCCAGCTCTTTGGCGAGCTCATGCACTCTTACGTTG
>VERS01000289.1 GCA_018882545.1 Mycobacterium sp. | reverse complement strand
GTCCTGACCGATCTGCACCTGCTCGACGATCTTTAGGTCGGTGACCCCGACGGCCTCAGCGGGCTCAGCCTGCCGGCTGCAGCCGGCGGTGCCGAGGGCAACAACTCCGGCGGTAGCCGCCGCGATCAACTTCCACGTTCGCGACACGCGCACGCAGCACCTCCGGGTCGGTGTGACTTATTGAACCTTGTAGATCCAGATCAGCGTCGTGGTGAGTTCACCGGTGTCGGTCCACTGGTACTTGCGCGCCACACCCTGGCCCTCGTAGTTGCGAACGAAGTCCAGCAGCGCGTCGCGGGTGACCGCACCGGAGCTGATGCCCTTGGCCAGAATGGTGCCCAGGTCGTAGCCCTCGGTGCTGTAGGTGCCGGGCACCTGCCCGAACTTCTTGGTGTACTCCTCGGCGAACGCCGCACTGGCCGGGCCGCACGGGCAGGACAGAACGGCATCCTTCGACGCCGATCCGGCCTGCTTGACGAACTCCGGATCCTTGGTGCCGTCGGCGCTGGCGAATTTACCGGTGAAGCCGGCGTCGCGTAACTGCTGGACGAACGGCGCGGCTTCGGCATAGTAGCCGCTGTAGAACACCGAGTCCGGTGCCTGACCCTTGACCTGGGTCACCGCGGCGGAGAAGTCCTTGTCGCCCTTCTTCACCGAGATGTTGCAGGCCGGCTCGGCGACCGGACCGAGGGTGTCACGAACCGCCTTGGCCAGTCCGGATCCATAGTCGGTGCTGTCGTCGACGACGCAGATCTTCTTGTCGCCCAGGGTGTTCTTCATGTAGTTGGCCACCGACGGACCCTGAACTCCGTCATTGGCCAAGCCGCGCAGGAAGGTCTTCCAACCCTGTTCGGAGAGCGTCACATTGGTCGCCGAGGCCGTCACGGCGACCAGGCCGGCCTGGTCGAAAACCCCGCCGGTGGCCTTGGTCTCACCGGAGAACGCCGGGCCGATCAATCCGACGATTGCCTGGTCGTCGACGATCTGCGGGGCGATGGCGGTGGCCTTCTGCGGGTCCCCCTCGGTGTCGAAGGTGCGCAGTTCGATCTGGCATCCCGGGTTGGCGGCGTTGTGCTTGTCCACTGCCATCTGAACGCCGTTCTTGATGTTGATGCCCAGGGCGGCATCCGGGCCGTTGAGGGCGCCGGCCATCGCGATCTTCACCGGCGAGCAGGTGGCTTTCCCGTCGCCGGCGGGGTCGGTCGCCGTCGCGCCGGCCTCCGCCTTGACCTCCTTGCCGTCTTGATCGACCTGGACCTGTTCGACGATCTTGAGCTCGGGGGCGGGCGCGGCGGCCTCCCCCTGGACGGTTGCCGAACCTGCCGATGACTCATTGCTCGGAGCGGGCTGGCTGCACCCGGCGATGCCGAGCATCAGCAGGGCCGCCGAGCTGACGATTGCACTTCGTGTCGCATGTGCGCGCACGTTTCACCTCCGGTTTGACGAACTCCATCCGGCAGGCGCAAAAGCCCGCCGTCGACACTTGCGGTTGAGCCTTGCAGTAGGACCTTGCGGTAGAACCATGTGGCTGAACCTTGCGGAAGAATAGCCAACGGCGGGGCAAACCGCGCGCGATGGCCGCGAAACGCCAGCGATCTACCGTGGTGAAGGCGTGCCCTGGGGCGGCTGCAGCGTCTCCAGCACCACCTCGGCGACGCGTTTCATGGTGGTACGCCGGTCCATGGCTGCGCGCTGCATCCAGGCGAAGGCCTCCGGTTCGGTCATCGCGTGTTCAGCCTGCAGCAGTCCTTTGGCCCGCTCGATCAACTTGCGGGTCGCCAGCCGCTCACCGAGGTCGGCGACTTCGCGCTCCAACTGGGTGATCTCGGCGAACCGGCTCAGGGCAACCTCGATCGCCGGGACCAGGTCAGTAATCGAGAACGGCTTGACCAGATAGGCCATCGCGCCGGCGTCACGGGCCTTCTCGACCAGATCGCGCTGGCTGAAGGCGGTGAGCACCACCACCGGGGCGATGCGTTTGGCGGCGATCTCGGCCGCAGCGTCGATCCCGTCCCGCCGAGGCATCTTGACATCCATGATGACCAGGTCCGGTCTGAGCGTCTCAGCCAGGTCGACGGCTTCCTGGCCGTCCCCCGCCTCGCCGATGACCTCATAGCCCTCGTCGCGCAGCATTTCACCGAGGTCGAGTCGGATCAGCGCCTCGTCCTCGGCGATGAGCACGCGCGGCCGGGGATGTCCGCCGTGATCGGCGCTCGGTCCGATCTCGGGGGTCGCCACCGGGTCATTGTGGCGCAGCCCGGAGCGGGCGGCCACCGGGGGGCCTGAACCGGTCAACTATGGTGTAGTCCCACCGACACGGCCCGCCGGCGTGGGCCCGCCGCACCGCCCTCGTATCCCAACTGGCAGAGGAAACGGATTCAAAACCCGTGCAGTGTGAGTTCGAATCTCACCGAGGGCACCGACACCCTTCCGGCGTCGCAGCAGCTAGACGCGGTTTCGGCGTCGAACATCATTGCGATACCGCCCGCTGTGGCCACATTTTGGCCACATTCTCGGCCACCGCGTCGATGTCGGATTCGAACAGATCGGCGTAAACGTCGAGTGTCATCGCGGCGCTCGCGTGGCCCAACATGCGCTGCACCACTTTCGGGTTAGCCCCGGCCGAGATCGCCAACGATGCGGCGGTGTGCCGCAAATCGTGGGCGGTCACACGCGGGAAGGTCTCATCAGCTTCGCGGCACCTATCGACCGCACCGGACAGCCATGACCCGACCGAGGACGGCGGCGCGAGATAACCGCCCGACCGTGACGGCCACATCAGGTCATCGCGGCACTTGCCTTCGGCGGTGGCCGCCAGGGCGTCGATGACGAAGGCCGGCAGAGCAACCACCCGGTTCTTATTCGACTTCAGCGAACCCACCACGAAATCGCCACCCACCTTCACCGCATTACGGTGCAGCGCCACCCGCCGCCGCAGGAAGTCCACATCGGACACCCGCAGCGCGGCGGCTTCACCCCACCGCATCCCGCCCGTGCCGAGCATCAGCACGAGCGAGTAGTACCGGCCGCACTCGACCGCGAGGGCGTCAAGCTGGGCTGCGGTCAGGTAGACGTTGTGGCGCGGCGGGCGCTTGGGCAGCTTCACGCCACGGGCGGGATTCGACGCCAACATGCGGTCGCGCACCGCGTCATCGAGAATCCGCGCCAACACCGAGTAGATGTTGGCCACCATCGACGCGCTCAGGGTCGCCCCGAGGTCGGCTATCCACGCTTGGACATCTGAGTACCGGACATCGCTGATGCGGACATGGGCCCAGCGCGGCTTCACATGGTTGCGCCACGCTGACCCGTAGGACCGGAATCCCGAGGGCTTCATGTGGCCGCGCTGCCGGTCCAACCATGCGGGCCCGAGGTCGCCGATGAGCGCCCGTCCGGCCGAGGCGGCTATGTACTCGCCCCGGGCCTTGCTTACCTCCACCGTGGCGGCGAACAGTTCGGCGTCGCGCTTGGTGTTGAAGCCGCGCCGCTGGGTCTGCTTGCGGTCAGGTGTGCGGTACCTGACCCGCCACAGGGTGCCGCCCTTGGTTTCGTACCGCTCGACAGTTGCCATTACTTCTGCCCCTTCGGCCCGCGTCCGGCTTGCGCTCGGCGCTTGCGTTTCTGTAGCTCGTCCCCCGCGTTGAAGGCTTCCCATAGCCACCGAGGCCATGACGCCGCCCGTAGCTCGGCCCAGGTCGTGCCAGGCCCGCTCGGCGTACCAGGCAGCGGTTCATTGGCTGTCAGCCACTGCCAAACCGCGTCGGCCCGAGCCGGTTCTAACTTGCTCGTCACTGCGAAGGTTTCGTCATCACGCTCGGATGCGGGCATGAGCAACCCGATGGGCGAAACCTCAAGCACCACAGCTAAAGCGACCAGATCATCTACGTCGATGCGGCGAGTTCCTTCTTCGATCCGACGTAGACCAAGGGGAGGAATATCGCGGCCAATTTCGGCGAGATTCCGGCTCAGTTCCGCGTAGGTCAGTCTCCGCTTCTCCCGAAGCTTCTGTAGCCGATCACGCGCAGTCTCGCCGGTCGGTCCGAGGTCCATCTTTTTCCCTGGCATGGCCCCAACCATAGAGCTCCAAATTTGATCTATCAAGACCCAAACTTGCGTGGACTGAAATCCCGTGCTACGAATTACACGAATGTGATTAAACGATCTCCTAGCAGGTCAAATTTGGAGGTTCCAAACATGGCGAACACAGATAGCGCCGCCGAGTTTCCCGAGGTTGCGACACCCAAGCAAACCGCGAAATTTGTGCACAGCACCGAGCAGGCACTCGCCCAGGACCGCTACCTCAACCGCGGCCTGCCTTACGTG
>VERS01000288.1 GCA_018882545.1 Mycobacterium sp. | reverse complement strand
CGCCAGCACAATCTGATCCGGCTCGTAGCCCCGAAGCCGCAACCACCGGTAACCGTCGTAGCAATCGTCAAGCGCCATGCCGATGGTGTGCTTGGGGATCAACCGGTAGTCGACCACGAGGACGGGCGAGTCGGCGTACTTCGACAGCGCCACCGAGATTCGGCTGTGCGAGTTCACCCCACAGGTCAAAAAACCCCCGCCGTGCAGGTAGAGCACGACACGTCGGCGGCCGTCTGCGGGAAGCACCCCCGGCGCGCGGACCAGTTGAGCCGAGGCGTTCGGCAGCCCGACGGTGGCCCGCACCGTACCGGGCGAGGGCAGCAGCGCGCGGGCGGCGACGTCGACCAGCCCGAACGGCCAGGGCAGATGCGGAACATGGCTCAGAACCGCCAACGCCGGCCACACTGTTAGCCGGGTGCCCAGCGAGACCAGTCGGGCCGGCAGGCTGGGACCGTCCTCGATGAGTTCCACCGGCGCGCGATCGCTGACCGGGTACCGGCGCGGTACCCGGCGTGCGACCGGCGGGGGGACTTTGCTCGGTGCGGTCATCGTCAACACTCTCCCTACGTCGTTGTAGCGATGTGCCGAGGGGCCGGTCGATCCGGCCCGGGTGAGCTAAAGCTAGACAGCTGTGACCCCCACCACAACCCGATCGCCGGTTTTGGTGCCGGATCTGATACCGGTCTGTGACCGCAAAGCCGGATCGGTGCCCCAAAATGGCGACGTGGGTATTCGGCTCGGATCCGCCAGACGCTGGCGGTCGCCGGGGTGCTGGCCTCAACCGGCGGTGCGGTCGTCGGGGCCCGCAACCTGCTTACCGGCCAGGCCGAGCAGGCCCGCAGCGTCATCCCCCGGGCGTGGGGAACACCGCCCCGGGCAGACGGCGTGTACGCGCCCGGTGGCGGCCCGGTCCGGCGCTGGGAACGCAGCCTGGACGTCGGTGTCCACCTGATGGTCTTCGGTGACTCCACCGCTACCGGATACGGCTGCGAACAGGCCGACGAGGTTCCGGGCGCGCTACTGGCCCGTGGCCTGGCCGACAGCTCCGGACGGCCGGTTCGGCTGTCCACGAAGGCGATCGTGGGCGCCACCTCCCGAGGACTGGCCAGCCAGGTCGACGCCATGCTGGTAGCCGGCCCGCCGCCGCAGGCCGCGGTGATCATGATCGGCGCCAACGACGTCACCACGCTCAACGGGATCGCCCCTTCGGCGCGGCGGCTCGGCGCGGCGGTGCATCGACTCCGAGCCTGTGGCACCGCCGTCGTCGTCGGCACCTGTCCCGACTTCGGGGTGATCACCGCCATCCCGCAACCGCTGCGCTGGACGGCGCGGTCACTGGGTATTCGGCTGGCGCGGGCCCAGACCGCCGAAACCCTTGCCGCCGGGGGAATTCCGGTGCCGTTCGCCGATCTGATGGCCCCGCACTTCCTCACCCACGGGGACCGACTGTTTTCGGAGGACCGTTATCACCCGTCGGCCGCTGGGTACGTGCTGGCGGCCCAGAACCTGCTGCCCGCACTACGCCAGGCGCTCGGCCACGCTCCGCCGGAGGCCCCACCGGAGGCACCATCGGAGGCGCCGGGGGCAGCTCGATCCGAGTCCGCGGGGAGACTGGCCCGACTGACCAGGTTGCTGGGCCGCCCGTCCACCGGGGTATCGGCCGCCGGGATCCAGCGCGCGGACTAGGTTTCTGGGTAGTAATCGCCACCGAGGAGTCCGCCATGCCCGAAGCCGTCATCGTCTCGACAGCCCGCTCTCCTATCGGCCGAGCCGGTAAGGGATCTCTGGTCGGTATGCGCCCTGATGATCTGACCGCGCAGATGGTGCGCGCCGCGTTGGATAAGGTGCCGGGCCTGGACCCTCGCGGGATCGACGATCTGATGGTCGGCTGCGGCCAGCCCGGCGGCGAAGCCGGATTCAACCTCGCCCGCGTGGTGGCCGTCGAACTGGGCTACGACTTTCTGCCGGGCGTCACCGTCAACCGGTACTGCTCCTCGTCGCTGCAGACCACCCGGATGGCCTTCCACGCCATCAGGGCCGGCGAGGGGCAGGCATTCATCTCCGCCGGCGTGGAGACGGTGTCCCGGTTCCCGCGCGGCACCTCGGACGGCTGGCCGGATTCGCACAACCCGCTGTTTGCCGAAGCAGAAGCCCGGACCGCCGCCGCTGCCGCGGGCGCCGGATCCTGGCATGACCCCCGCGAGGACGGCCAACTACCCGACATCTACATCGCGATGGGGCAGACCGCTGAAAACGTCGCGCTCTTCACCGGCATCAGCCGCGAGGACCAGGACCGGTGGGGGGTTCGCAGCCAGAACCGGGCCGAGGAGGCCATCGAGAACGGTTTCTTCGCCCGCGAGATCGCCCCGGTCACCCTGCCCGACGGCACCGTCGTCGCAAGCGACGACGGACCCCGCGCGGGTACCAGCTACGAAAAGGTCAGCCAGCTTCAGCCGGTGTTCCGGCCGGATGGCACGGTGACCGCCGGCAACGCCTGCCCGCTCAACGACGGTGCCGCCGCGGTCATCGTCACCTCCGACGCGCGCGCCAGGGAGTTGGGTCTGACACCGCTGGCCCGCATCGTCGCCACCGGTGTCTCCGGGCTGTCCCCGGAGATCATGGGCCTGGGCCCGGTCGAGGCCATCAGGAAGGCCCTCGGCTACGCCAAGATGTCGATCTCCGACATCGACCTGTTCGAGATCAACGAGGCATTCGCGGTGCAGGTGCTGGGCTCGGCCCGCGAACTGGGCATCGACGAGGACAAGCTGAATATCTCCGGTGGCGCGATCGCACTGGGCCACCCGTTCGGTATGACCGGAGCCCGCATCACCGCGACGCTGCTGAATAACCTTGCCACCCAGGACAAAACCTTCGGTGTGGAAAGCATGTGCGTCGGCGGCGGTCAGGGTATGGCGATGATCGTCGAGCGACTCAGTTGACTCAATTGAGCGCGCCGAGAGTGCGTCCAGACCGAGTTTTCGGCCGGCGCAGGCCGGTTTCTCGATCTCAGCGCACTTTCGACGCCCATGCCCGCTGCAGTCTGGCGACGATTTCGCGCTGCGGAGTGCCCGCCGCAATCCTGATGATGATCCAGCCGAGTGCGGCGAGTTCCTCGAGCCGAACAATGTCCCGGTGGAACTGGCTGCGGTCGGTTCGGTGGTGGTCGCCGTCGTATTCGATCGCGATCATGCAATCCTCCCAGCCCATGTCGAGGTAGTACTTGACACGGCCCCCGACCGAGACCGGAATCTGGGTCTTCGGCCTGGGGAAGCCGGCCTTCATGACCAGCAGGCGCAGCCAGGTCTCCTGCGGCGACTGAGCGCCTGCGTCGTGGAGAGCAAGCGCCATCCGGAGTTGCCGTACGCCGCGGGCGCCGCGATGGGTATCGGCCAGTTCCTCGACCTCCTGCGCGGTGAAGTCCGCCGCATTTCCCAACGCGTCGAGCCGCGCGACCGCATCACCGAGACGGCCGCGGCGGCCGATGTCGTAGGCGGTTCGCGGCGCAGAGGTGACGGGAAGGCCGGCCCGCAGACCGCGCTCGTCTGCCCTGAGCCGTTCCCTGAAGGTGCGGATGTCCGGCGGCGGACGGCCGTTCGACCAGATCAGCTCGATCGGAAGCGCTTCATCTATCCACTTCGCCCCGTACAGGCGCGCTGCCGTCAGACCGGCCAGCACGCCACCGCGGTGCGACCAGAGCCAGGCCGCCTCGGCGCGCTGACGGAAATTCGGTGTCACCTCCCGAGGCAGGTAGACCCCGGGGTAGATCGGCCGGAAGCGGGAGAGCAACGCGTACTTGTGGACCAGACCCCGGCTCACGGCCTCGGCACCGACGAACGGACCTTCCATGCGGGCCAGAATGGCCAGCCGGGGCGTCCACGAGGGTGCGCCCAGATCGAGTCTTTGCGGTGGCCTGTGGATGAACACCGATCTGTGCGCACTCTCGGCGGAAACGAAAAAGCCCCGCTGGAGGCGGGGCTTTCTCGGGTGTTGCGGTTATTCGCTGCGGAAGTAGGACAGCAGCCGCAGGATCTCGACGTAGAGCCAGACCAACGTGACGGTCAGGCCGAGGGCGACGCCCCAGGCGGCCTTCTCCGGGGCACCGGCCCGGATCATCTGGTCGGCCGAGTCGAAGTCCACCAGGAAGCTGAACGCAGCCAGGCCGATGCAGACCAGCGAGAAGATGATCGCCAGCGGGCCGCCGGCACGCAGGCCCATACCCTCGCCGCCACCGACGCCGAACATGCCGAGCACGAGGTTGCCGAGCATCAGCACCAGCACACCGATCATGCCGGCGACCAGGAACCGGGTGAACTTCGGCGTCACCCGGAT
>VERS01000287.1 GCA_018882545.1 Mycobacterium sp. | reverse complement strand
GCCCTGGCGTGGTGGGCGCCGCTGCAGCCCCTGGTCGCGGTGGTGTCGGTGGCACTGCTCGGCTGGGCGTTGTGGACCCGTCTGGCGGCAGGGCCGGCGTGCCCCGTGCCCCCGGCCGGTGCTGGGGCACCCACTGTCGGCGATGCGGGGATGCTGCGATGAGCGCCGCCAAGTCCGCGGGCCGCGGCGGCCGGCGCAGTTCGGCCCCGGTGCACGGGTTCGGCGAACTGGAGGCGGCGATCATGGAACTGGTGTGGGCCTCGGACACGGCGGTGCGGGTGCGCGACGTTGTGGAGGCACTCGAGCCGTCCCGCAAGCCCGCCTACACCACGGTGATGACCGTGATGGACAACCTCTATCGCAAAGGCTGGCTGAGCCGGCAGTCCGAAGGACGGGCCTACACCTATCTGGCCACCCGCAGTCGCATCCAGGCGGCCACCGACGCGGTGCGCGATCTGTTGGCGAATACCGGTGATCCGACCGCCGCGCTCCTGCATTTCGCCCGGGGGGCCACCGAAGCGGAGTCCAATGCGTTGACCCGCGGGCTCAAAGAGCGGCGCCGACGGTGAGCCTGGTTCTGGCGTGGACGCTGACGGGCCTGCTGGTGGGCGTGGCGGCACCGCGGGGACTGTTCTGGTTGGTGCGCCGGGGCGTCGATGCGGCGCTCGTGTTGGTGCTGTGGGCGCTGGCGGTGACCTTGACCGTCGTTGCGGTGATGTCGCCGGCGCTGGCGGAGATGGTGCACCGATGCTGGCTGATCCAGCATCACGGCGAGGCCGGCAGCGGTGGTTCGGTGCTCGCCGTCCTCAGTGCTGTCGCGACGGGATTCGCGGTGGTTCGCGGGGGACTGCAACTGCGCCGCCTCACCGGTCAGCGACACGACCTGCATGCGCGGCACACCGAGCTGGCATGGCTGGTGTCCGGTGCTCGACCAGGTCCTGGTTCGGTGCTCTGGTTGCCCGCGGCAGACCCCCTCGCCTACAGCGTCGCCGGTGATCCGCCGCTGATCGTGGTCACCACGGGCGTTCGGGACCGGTTGGCGGACAACGCTGTTGATGCAGTGGTGGCCCACGAACGCTCCCACAACGAGCGGGGGCATCACCTGCTTGTGGCGCTGGCACATGCCGCCGCCGCGGGCATGGGTTGGCTGCCGTTGATGCGGCTGTCTCCGTCGCTGATCCGCATCGCCGTCGAGTGTGACGCCGACACGCATGCGGCCCGCCAGTACGGAAGCGCCAGTGTCCGCCAGGCACTGCAGGTCGTCTCTGAAGGCCACTCGCCCGCCGCCGCACTGGGCATGGGGGATGGGGAAGCGGTCCGACTGCGCCTGGAGCGGCTGCATCGGCACAGTTGCCCCGGCGATCACGGCGAGGTGCCGTCGCGATCGGCGGCGGCGCTGTGCGGCGCGGCGCTGATCAGTGCCGTCCTGGTGGCCGGCGCCTTCGCCGTCGTCACTGCGTTGACGGCCTGCGGTACGGCATAGCGCTCACCCCGACGGCGCGGAGGGGTGCCGGGTCCCGCGGCCAATGCGCGGCAGGAACGCCGGTGTTCGCCGGGCATAGTCATCCCACTCGGTTCCACAGCGTGCGGCCATCTCCTTTTCCTCGCTGTGGGCAAGGCGGGCATAGATGATCAGCAGGATCGGAAACATGATCAAGGTGGGGATGGTGGGCCACTGCAGGAGGAACCCGATCATCACCAACACGAAGCCGTCGTACTGCGGATGGCGAACCCGCCGGTAAGGGCCGGCAGTGGCCAACCGGCCGGATCGGGCAGCCTCGTGGAGGTGGCGCCAGGCGACCGCGATCAGCCAGAATCCTCCGCCGATGGCCAGGTAGCTCGCCAAGTGAAAAGGGCTCAGGTGCGGATCGGCGTTCCAGCCGATGAGGTCATTCCACAGATGCCCTCCCGCGTGCGTGTCCCGCAAGAGGGGAAACCGCGATCCCAAGATGCCGCCGAGCAGATAGACCGTCAGGGGAATGCCGTACATCTCGGTGAACAACGCCACCAGGAACGCGGTGAAGGCTCCCATGGCACGCCAGTCGCGCGTGGTGGTGGGATGGAAGAAACTCGCGGCGAAGATCGCAAACAGCAGGGTGTTGAGGATGACCAACGGCCAGAGCCCGTAAGCGGCGTCAGCCATCGCCGACATCCCCCTTCCGCCCTGTTCGGGCCGCTGTGTCGGAGGGTCTCTCGGAATCGAGCCCTACCGGTTGTCTGCCGGGTACCCGGTTTGTTCCCCCGCAGGCCCCGACGGGCCGATCGCGGTGCGGTAACGACCCGGCGCCAGGTCGGCCGCGCCACCGATTAGGGCCCGATCCGCTGTCTAGAATCGGGGTCACTGTGAGAACCGTGCACGCCGGCTTCGCCGCACGCCGCAACATCGTTGCGGCGATGGTGATCGCGTTGTTGGCGTTGCTGTTTGGCTCGCAATGGGACATCGCGGCGACCCGCGTTCTGCCCGTGCACCATGACGGCCCGGTGGTCGTCGCCGGTCCCTCCGGGCACCTGAGCGCATCTGCGGTTCACGCCCACATTCAGGCCGCCGATCACGCGGTGCCCGACGGTGTCGGCGATATCACCGGGACCCGCGGCCGGATGGTTCTGGCCATGTTGGGCGTGGTGCTGCTGGCGGGGGTGTCGGGGTGCTGCGACTGGTGGCTGCGAGGCCGGCTGGGTCGGGCGCCGCCGAGGTTCTGGGCCGGTGTTGTCGCGGGTCGGGTGTTGTTGATCCGCTTGTGTATCTCGCGTCGCTGATCGGGTAGCGCCAGGCCGTCGGCACCTTCTGGTGCGGCGGGCCGGTGTTCGTTTCCCTTGTTCAGCCCGCCGCGCTGCGCGCGGCGTCGACGCGAAAGCGACCCATCATGAATCCTGTCTTGTCCCGTTCGACCCTGTTTGACCATTCCGACCACGACCTGAGCCGCAACCAGCGGCCCGCGACGATGGTCGGCCGCACGCCCGTGCTGCGCATCACCGCCCCGTTCAGTGGTGAGGATCGCGGCTTCTGGGCCAAATTGGAGTCCTTCAACCCCGGTGGGGGGATGAAGGATCGGCCTGCTCTGCACATGGTGCAGCAGGGCCGCCGGCGTGGGCTGCTACGCCCGGGGGCGCGCATCGTGGAATCCACCAGCGGCACCTTGGGGCTGGGGCTGGCGTTGGCCGGCATGGTCTACCGGCATCCGGTGACCCTGGTGGCCGACCCGGGGATGGAGCCGATCATCGTGCGGATGCTCACCGCCTACGGCGCGCAGGTCGACATCGTGACCGAGCCTCATCCCGAGGGAGGATGGCAGCAGGCCCGGTGCGACCGGGTGGCTCAGATCCTGGCCGCTGAACCCAACGCCTGGTATCCGAATCAGTACGGCAACCCCGACAATGTGGCGGCCTACGCCGGGCTGGCACACGAGTTACACGAACAACTCGGCGTGATTGACGTTTTGGTGTGTTCGGTGGGCACGGGCGGGCATTCGGCCGGGGTTGCCCGCGTCCTGCGCCGCTACAACCCGAAGCTGCGGCTGATCGGCGTGGACACCGTCGGGTCGACGATCTTCGGCCAGCCGGCGAGCTCCCGGCTGATGCGGGGTCTGGGGTCAAGCATCTATCCGGCCAATGTCGACTACGGGGCGTTCAGCGAGGTGCACTGGGTGGCTCCGGCCGAGGCGGTGTGGGCCTGCCGGAACCTGGCCGCCAGCCACTTCGCCACCGGAGGGTGGAGTGTGGGGGCGGTAGCGCTGGTCGCCGGCTGGGCCGCCCGGACGTCGCGGCCGGGCGCGACCATCGCCGCGGTCTTTCCCGATGGCCCGCAACGCTATTTCGACACCGTCTACAACGACGACTACTGCCGTCGCCATGATCTGCTCGGTGTCGAGCCTGCCACCGAGCCGCACACGATCGCCCATCCCGCCGAGGCTGTGGTGGACTCCTGGACCCGCTGCGCGACAGTCGTCAACCCGACCGGGGCGGTGCGGTAGTGGACACCGTGCGGGAGTTCCGCAGCTTCGGCTGGCCCAGCCGGCTGCTGATGATCAACCAGTTCGGCATCAACCTCGGCTTCTACATGCTGATGCCGTATCTGGCCGGCTACCTGGCCGGCCCGCTCGGGCTGGCGGCCTGGGCGGTCGGGCTGGTGCTCGGGGTGCGCAACTTCTCCCAGCAGGGCATGTTCATCGTGGGCGGCACCCTGGCCGACCGGCTCGGCTACAAGCCTCTGATCGTGGCCGGCTGTCTTTTGCGCACCGCCGGTTTCGGGCTGCTGGTGTTCGCCCATTCGCTGCCGGCGGTGCTGATCGCCTCGGCGGCAACGGGTTTCGCCGGGGCGCTGTTCAACCCGGCGGTTCGGGCC
>VERS01000286.1 GCA_018882545.1 Mycobacterium sp. | reverse complement strand
TTTCCGGGTTGCGAACGATACCCAAACCGGCGTAGATCTTTCCGAGCGCTTCGGCGGTGGTGGTCTTGCCGGTACCGGGCGGGCCGACCAGCAACATGTGATTGGTCTGATTGCTGACCGGTAGGTCATGCGCCAGTCGCAGGGCCCGAACCTCGATCTGATCCTCGATCTCGGCGACGGCACGCTTGACTTCCGCGAGGCCCACCTGATTGTCGAGCAGAGCCCGGCCTTCGGCCAGCAGCTCGGCCCGACGCTGTGCGTTGTCTTCGTGCGCACGAACCTGCTCTGACCGCTCGGTGGTCACATCCCACTTGTTGGTGCGACTGTTGATCGTCTCCTCGTCGGTGACGACCAGGCGCACCCTGGGATCGGCCAGCGCCTGCTTGGCCGACTCGATCAGCACGCCGTTGATCGCGGCCTTGGACAGCCAGATCTGGGATTTGTCCTCGTCACCGAGCTGCCGGTGCGCCATGCCCCGAACGTAGGCGAGATCAGCGGCAATCAAGGGAAACTCGGTCGGGTCGAGCACCGCTACAACAGTGTCCAACAGGCTGCGGCGCATCGCGGCCGGCGCAGACGGATCAGACCTCAGATCAATGCGGTCGGTCCAGTCCAGGGCTACCCGGGCCTGGCCGAGATGCGCAGCGGCGTAGGCGGCCAACGCGGCGGTACCGGCCGTCACCGCCGCCATGATCAGCGCCTGCGGCGGCAACACCCGGGCCGCCTCGGCGATGACATCCGGCCAGCGTTGGGTGGCGAACATCAGATAGGCGCGGACATACTGGCACCACTGATGGTTCTCCCAACCATCAAGAAGTGCAGGGTCGTCCAGCACCTGCTCAGCCCTCTCGAACTGGCCGGCATCGACCAGGGCACTGGCCAGCGCGATGCCCGCGTGGGAGGCCTCCGTCACCGTGATCGAAAGGTAGGGGCCGGCCTTGACCGGCGCGGCAAGCCTCACTCCGAGGCGGTTTGTTTCGCGGTGCAGGCGTGACCCGAATGCGTGCAACTGTTCCAGGGTCGCCAGACACTCGTCGCCGGCAGCGATGCGGCCAAGCCATGCATCGGCCATCGCGACATCGGTCTCGGTAGCCTCCCGGAACAATCGCTGGGCCGCCGCCGGATCGGTGTCGAGCAGCGACATCGCCTGGTCGAAAGACCGGCGGGCGGGCACATTGGACGCACCCACCGCCTTGGACGTCATCGCTCAGTCCGCCATTTCCAATTCAGTTTTCCGGACGTCGAATTCCCTGTCGTCCCTTGACACGTAGAGGTTCTCGGCGCGGAAGAACTCCACGATCACCTCGCGGGTCTGCCCTGCGGCGGTGACCTCAATGGTGTCCGGTCCGGTCTGGGCCAGCAACACATCCGCCGACGGGCAGACACCCGTTGGCGCTCCGACGGACACCACCGTCGAAGGACGTGGCGTCGGAGTGACGGTGCCGTCGATCACACTCACGGTGGTGCCGGAGGCCGGCCGAGCATGCTCGATTACCGCGATACTCGGCATCCGGACGGTCTCCCAGCGTTGCAGATTCGCCGTGTGTACGGTCACCCGGTCGCCGGCCGCCGCAATCCGGATTATGAGCCGCTTGGCGATCGCGTCGTCGGCGGCGATATGCACCCGGCTCTGTTCGCCGACATCGCCCAGGGGCAGCGCAATCCTGTTGCCGTCGTCGGTCTTTCCGAGCAGCACGCCCGATGGTCCCACCGGAATGGTCAGCCCGGCCGGCATTGGTCCGAGCCCTACCCCGCGAAGCCGCGGTCGGGGGCCACCCAGGTTGGCCGCGATGACCTGGGCCTGTTCGCCCGGAAGCGGATGCAGTGCCGTGCTGGGCGGCGCGGTGGGCGGTTGGGCGGTAAGCACCGTCACCGTTGCCGACACTCTGCGATCTGGGAATACGGTCACGTTCTGCACGACCCCGTCCACTCGCAGGGACCAGGCCTGTGTCAACATCTCAGCGGTGATGTCAGCAGGCCGGTAGGCATAGCTGGTCTGCCAGCCGGCGTCACCCCGGAGGGTGTTCCATCGCCGGTTGTGCGGCTCGAGGGCGCTGGCGCCGACCCTGCGCTCGAAATCGGCGATATCTGTCGATGTTGCGACTCTGGCTCGAATTCCCCGGCACCGCAGCGTCATCGCAATTCGCTGCGCTGCGGCCAGGGCCGCGGTGCCGACCGTCGGACGGCAGCGCAGGGCATCGCCGTTGTCCATCGCGTTGATCCGGACCACCACCCAGGTTTCCCGCCGTCCAGCGTAGGGCGGCGTGCCGATCAAGGTGTCATAGACCCGCGGGTAGTCGCCGGTGGCGCGGCGGCGCGCTCCCGCAGTGATCACGGAGATCGACTCGAGGGTTAGACCCAGGGTTTGACGCATCGCCGCGAGCAGGTCGGCGACATCGAGGGTGTTGTCCGTCTCGGTCGCCGCTGAGCCGGTGAACCGGGTTGCCGCATAGGCTTTTCCGAGGATCTGAAGGGCCACGACCGCGACTCCGTCCTGATATCGCACACCACCTCCGGAGCGGTCGTTTGCCACCGTGACCGCATCGACGAGGTCGATTGGCCGGCTCCGGCGCAGGTAGAGGTACAGCCACGACCACAGCGGCTGGCCCCGCCACGGGATTACCCCGAGAACCAGTCCGAGTGTCAGGCCGATCCCGGCGCCCAGGTATCGGCCCAGCGACCATCCGGTCGCGGCCAACAACGAGATACCGGCGACGACGGCCAGTCGGCGAAGGTCTCTCACCGTGCGCTCCGCGCTTTGGCCACCAACCCTTTGGCCACCACCCGGACGAGGACAACGCCGACGGTTACCATCGCCGCGAACACCACCGCGACGGTGCGGGCACGATGGTCCGGCGGGGGCGGTGGTGGCGGCGGAGTCAGCACCCGGGTCCCGGCGTCGGCGGCCACCGGGTCGCCGGCGGGTACGTCGAATGTCAGCGCGGCAACGGGATCCACGACGCCGTAACCCACCTGGTTGTCGACTCCCCGGGGCGGGTTATGCGCTGTCTGCAGGATCCGGTTGATCACCTGATGCGCAGTCAGTTGCGGGTACTTGGCGCGCACCAGTGCGGCGACACCGCTGACGTAGGCGGCCGAAAAGCTGGTCCCCCAGAAGGGAATGTTCGGTTCCCCGGGCCGGACCGGCGGGTACGCGTTGACCGGACCGCCGGTCTGCGGCGAGAGTCCCATGATGGCCACTCCCGGTGCGGCAACAGCAACCCACGGCCCGGCCAGGCTCCTGCTCAGCGGTGCACCGGTGGTGTCCACCGCCCCGACCGACAGCACATAGTCGGAGAACCAGGACGGCGACGAAACGGTCTTGACCTGCCGCCAGTCCCGTGGATCATCGGGATCCAGCGGATCGAAGGCCGGGTTCTGGGCACAGCCGTCCTCACCCTCGTTGCCGGCCGCCGCGACCACGACGGCGTCCTTGACGGTCGCGGCGTACCACACTGCAGACCCTATGGATCGCTGGTCGAGAGGGTCGGCAGCCGAGACGCACGCCGTCACGCTGACGTTGATGACCTTGGCGCCGATGTTGGCGGCATGCACGATGGCCCGGGCCAGTGTCGAGACGGTACCGGCCTTCCGGTGTGCCTCAATGTCACCGCTACCCGGGTTCGCCGGCTCGAACGCCCGCGAGGACTGCCGGATCGAGATCACGGTGGCGTGCGGCGCCACCCCGGCGACACCGTCGGGTCCACCGGAGGGCGGTGGGGGAACCTCCGGCGCCTCGGCCCCGCCCGAATCGCCGGGGGCATTCGCGGGCTGGTCGACGGTCAGGGGTGGTGGAGGCTCCCGGCTCGGATCCGGGACCGGGGACAGGCCCACCGGCGGGCTGCCGGCCGGGGGAGGGAAGGCCGGCGCAGGCGGCATCGGCGCAGGCATCGGCGTGCCCGACGGTGCCGCCGCGATCAGTGAGGCCACCACGGTGCCGTGCGCGTCGCAGTCGGACAGGCCGTCGCCGCCCATGATGTAGTCACCGCCGGGAATCACCGGAAGCCGAGGACTCGGGTTCACGCCGGTGTCGATGACCGCCACCGGTACGCCGTTGCCGGTCGAGTACTGCCACGCCTTGCTGACGTTCAACATCGCGAACCCCGGCGCGGGGAGACCGACATTGGGATCGTCGACGGTGATGGGCCGCGCACAGACATTGCTCTGCCGCATCGGTTGCTCGGGCCCGGGGATGTCATCGGGCGGCACCAGGGCCGGGTCGACCGATGGCGGCTCGACCGCCAGCGCGGCGGGTGCGGCGGACCCCATGACCGTCAGCAGAATCGACGTCGCCAATGCCGCGATCCGCCCACCTGCGGTTGTCATCGCATCCGAACCCAGGTGAA
>VERS01000285.1 GCA_018882545.1 Mycobacterium sp. | reverse complement strand
CTCGTCGGCACGTTCAAGAACGCCGGTATCGCGACCCTGCTGACCACGCAGTACCTCGAGGAGGCCGACGCCCTCAGCGACCGGATCATCGTGATCGACCACGGCGCCGTGGTCGCCGAGGGCACCGCCAACGAACTCAAGGAGCGCACCGGCGGCACCGTCTGCGAGATCGTGCCGGTCGATCCGGCCGACGTCTACGCCGTCGCCGAGGCCCTCGGGCCGCTCGTCCCGGAGTCAAGCCGCGCGGCGATCGCGCCCGACTCGGACCGGGTGAACATCCCCGCCCCCGAAGGTCCGCGGACACTGAGTGCGGCGATGGCGCGACTGGAGTCCGCGCGGATCGAACTGGCCGACATCGCGCTGCGCCGGCCATCGCTCGACGACGTCTTCCTGGCACTGACCGGGTCCGTCGCCGAGGACGCCGACGGGTCGGCGGTCACCGACGGGGTGTACTCGTGATCGTGCCGGCCGCGACCCTGCCGGTCCCGTCCGGTTTTCAGCAGTGGTGGGTGCTCACCAAGCGACTGGTAGCCCCGACCCTGCGTAACGGAGAGGTCGCGGTGGGGGTGGCCATATCGGCGGCGGCGACGGCCAGCCTGTACATCCCGTTGAACCGGATCATGACCGGCCCGGACCTCGGGATGAGCAGTTACGCGCAGTACCTGATTCCGCTGATCGTGTTGCAGGCCATCGCATTCGCGTCGATCTCCACCGCGTTCCGCGCCGCCACCGACTCGGTTCAGGGGATCAACCGCCGGTTCCAGTCCCTGCCGATCCCGTCGCTGACGCCGCTGGCCGCCCGGATCACCGCGAGCGTCTACCGGTGCGTGATCGGGCTCATCGTCGCCCTGGCGTGCGGCTACGTCATCGGCTTCCGGTTCCACCGCGGGTTGTGGTACGCCGTGGCATTCTGCCTGCTGGCGCTGATCACCGGCCTGACCCTGGCCCTGCTCGGCGACACCCTCGGCACGCGATCGCGGGATCCTGCGGCCACCGCGCAGTGGCTGCTGCTGCCCCAGCTCATCTTCGGGTTCCTGTCGGTGGGAGTCCAACCGCTGCACCGGTTTCCGGACTGGATCCAGCCGATCGTCGACAACCAGCCGATATCACTGATCATCTATGCCCTGCAGGCCCTGGCCGGTGACTCCACGCAATCGGTGCAGGAAGTCAGTTGGGGGTTGATCTGGCCGGTGCTGGCCTGGGTGTTCGGCATCATGGCGCTGACCCTGCCGTGGGCGTACGTGGTCTACCGGAAGAGGAACTGATGGCCGTCCTGGGCTCTGTGACCGGCGCCGGGCCGGCCGGCGACACCGCCCTTCCCCCAGCGGAGCCGGGTCTGCTCTCGCAGACCGCGGTACTCACCCGCCGGCTGCTGCTGCGGGCGGCCCGAACGCCGATGACGCTGGTCCACGCCGGTCTGCTGCCGGTGGCGTTCCTGCTCACCCTCAAGGTGGTCTTCGGGGATTCCATCACCTCGATCACCGGGGAGAACTCGCTGTATCGCAGCGTCCCGCTGGTGGCCCTGCTGGCGACGATGTCGGGGGCGACGACGGGGATGGTCGGCATCAACGCCGAGCGCCTCGGGGGTTTCCTGGGCCGGTTGTGGTCGCTGCCGATTCACCGGGCCGCAGGTTTACTGGCCCGAGTCGGCGCCGAGACGGTCCGGCTGGTCATCACCACGACCATCATCATGGTGACCGGAATCATCCTCGGGTTCCGCTTCGAGCGCGGAGTGGCCAGCGCGGTGCTGTGGTTCACGATTCCGGTGATCTACGGCCTGGCGTTCGCCGCGCTGGCCACCACGGCCGCGCTGTACTGGCCGCGGGCCGTCATGGTGGAGGCCCTGCAGCCGGTCATCATCCTGGGCGCCACCTTCTGCTCGGGCTACGTGCCGGTGGACATGTATCCGGAGTGGGTCCAGCCGGTGGTCCGGTTCCAGCCGATGTCGCCGGCCGTCGACGCGATGCGCGGCCTGTCGGTGGGCGGGCCGGTGCTGGCTCCGTTGGCCGGCGCGCTGGCGTGGTGCCTGGTCATCTTCGCGGTCTGCCTCTGGCCGATCATCGCGGGTTACCGCCGGGCGAGCACCAGCCGGTAGCCGGACAGTTCAGGAGGTTCAAGCGAGGTGTTTGGCTCAACGCCGATCCGCCATCTGGCGCCGAGTGAGGAGTTCTACGCCAAGGCCGGCAACTTCGTCGGGCTCGTCGTGACCCTGCGCGGTCCGGTCGACGTCGCCGCGATGTCCGAGGCGTTCGACACGCTGCTGCGGGTACACCCCGCCCTGGCCGGTCACCTCGAACCCGACTCCGGCGGACGCCACCAGATCATGATCGCCGACTACGAACATGAGGGCATCTGGCTGGAGACGGCGGCCGACGACGAAGCCGCCGGCCGGCAGCCCGACCAGTCGGCGGCCCTGGTCAACCTGCGGCTTAGAACGGGGGGCGAGCACCCCGAGGTCACCCTCTACACCCACCACGCCCTGGCCGACGGGCACCACCAGTTCGCCCTGCTGGAGAAGTTGTTCGGGTGGTACACCGACATCGTCACCGGCGACGGCGTCGGCACCCTCGCCGCCGAGCCCGTCCCGGTGCCCTTGGAGGAGGTGCTCGCCGAGCGCAACATCGCCAAACAGGCCCGGTTCGGTCTCGAGCGATTCCTGCCGGCGATGTTCGCCTACGAACTGCCGCCCTCCAAACGCAATGCGGGCCGCACCGGCCCGCAGGCGATGCGCGTCCCGTCGGAGACCATCCGGCTCTCCCACCGGGAGACCGCCGACCTCGCCGCGATCTGCGCCGAGCAGCGCATCAGCCTCAACTCACTGGTCGCCGCGGCGATCCTGCTGGCGGAGTGGACCGTTCGCGAGACGCCGCACCTTCCGATCCCCTACTTCTATCCGGTCGATCTGCGGTTCTTCCTCACGCCGCCGGTCGGGTCCACCGAGGCCACCAACCCGGTCGGGATGGCGATGTACCTGGCCGAGATCCGCCACGACACCGACATCGTCGAACTGGGCCGCGACATCATGGAGGCCTTCCGGGCGGATCTGGCCGACGGGGTGATCCAGCAGTCCTTCCTGCACTTCGGCACCGAGTATCAGGGCAATCCGCCGGGTCTGCCCGATGTGGTGATGACGACCGACGGTGGTGAGCTGCCGCCGCTGCGCACCCCGCCCGGACTGTCCGTGGAGCACTACGACCTCGAACTGCGGTTCGCGTCCACCGCCGCCGGGATCGACATGTACTCGGTCGGCAACTACGGCGGCTCGCTGGTGGTCAGCTACCACAGCCACGGTCCGGAACCGCGGCGCTACGTCGACGCGATCCGCGACCTGCTGGTCGGGGTCCCGGCCCGGTACCGGTCGGCGACCGACTGATCGTGGCGGGTCATCCCACGGCGGAAGACGTTGGCCCACCGTCGATCTCGAGCAGCAGCTCGGAGAGGCCGGCCGGGAGTCCGTCGGCCAGGACGGCGAGGTCGGGTACCAGGTCCGGGCAGGAGGTCAATCCGATGTTGATCCTGCCGTTAA
This sequence comes from Mycobacterium sp., assembly GCA_018882545.1. Lineage (GTDB taxonomy): Bacteria > Actinomycetota > Actinomycetes > Mycobacteriales > Mycobacteriaceae > Mycobacterium. Next base: position 826 of record VERS01000285.1, on the reverse strand, counting down.
CGGTGGTGACGGTGAAGTTGATACCCGCGCCGAGCAGGATCGGACCGACCGGGTGCAGGGCCGTCACCTCGCAGCCCAGGAAGTAGCGCCCCGGATCCGGACCGGGGAAATTGGACAGGATGACGTTGTACATCGGCCGGAACCGGGTCAGGAGCCCGTAGACCCGCTTGGCGATACCGAGCAGCACCGGACCGACGGTCTCGCCGAGGTCCTCCAGCAGGGTCGGCCGGATCGCCGCCACCTGCTCCTTGGCGATCCGGTTGGCCTCGGCAACGGCACGGACCCGCTCGACGGGATCGGCGAGGTCGGTCCGAAGCCGAACGAACATGCCCGACACCTGGTTTCGCGCGGAGCTGTCGGACAGTCCGTGCACCGACACCGGCTCCAGGGCGACCAGGGACGTGTCCGGCAACTCGCCGCGGTCGAGGAGGAACTGCCGTACCACCCCGCCCACCAGTGCCGCCACCACGTCGTTGACCTTGACCCCGAAGTGATCCTTGACCCGCTTGACCTCCCGTAGGTCGAGGTGGGTGAAGGCGAGGTTGCGCCCGGCGGTGAACGGCGCATTGAGAATCGTTCGCGGGGCGGTGAACGGCGTGGCCATCGACCGGCCGCCGATCACCCGCGAGACCGCGTCGACCACGGCGGCGATGACCGCCGGCAGCACCGTCGCGACCAACCGCAGGGGTCTGCGAGCCAGCCTGCCCAGTCCGTCGACCACCTCCCGCAGATGTCCGGTGTCCGGTGCGGCGGGAACCGGAACAATCTGCGGTGCAACAGGTTGCGCACTCCACAGCGGGCCGAGCAGCTTGACGAAGGTCACGCC
>VERS01000284.1 GCA_018882545.1 Mycobacterium sp. | reverse complement strand
GGTCAGGGCTACGCCGAGTTCGCTGTGTCCTCGTTCGGCGTCGACGGCGCGGTCTGGGCGGAGGACTCCCTGCAGGGCAAGTGGGCGGAATTCCTGCTCGCGAGCCGGGCGACGACGATCTACGGCGGCACCTCCGAGGTGCAGCTCAACATCATCGCCGAGCGCCTGCTCGGCCTTCCGCGAGACCCGTAGACCTCGCCCCCCGCGCCGCCAGCAGACGTAAAGGGCTCCGCACGCTCGGCGTGTCGGAGCCCTTTACGTCTGCTCGCCGGGGATAGGGAGTCAGTGGATCTCGATCTGGCGTAGTTCGCGTTTGAGGATCTTGCCGGTCGGGTTGCGGGGCAGTTCGGAGAGGAAGACCACCTCCCGTGGGACCTTGTAGCGGGCGAGGTGGTCGCGGACGTAGTCCTTGACCGCCTCCTCGCTCAAGGCCGCGCCCTCCTTGAGGACCACGAACGCACGGAGTCGCTGGCCGAAGTCCTTGTCCTCCACCCCGATCGCGGTGGCCTCGACCACGTCGGGGTGTCCGCTGACAAGGTCTTCGACCTCGGCGGGGAAGACGTTCTCCCCGCCGGAGACGATCATCTCGTCGTCGCGTCCGCTGACGTAGAGCAGCCCGTCATCATCGAAGTAGCCCACATCACCGGAGGACATCAGACCGTCGATGATCTCCTTGCCACCACCTCCGGTGTAGCCCTCGAACGGGAAGAAGTTGCCGACGAAGATCCGGCCGACCTTGCCCTTGGAGACCTCCTGGCCGTGCTCGTCGAGGATCTTGACCTTGACGCCCCTGATCAGCGGCCCAACCGTGGCCGGGTTCTTCTTGAGGTCCTGGGGACGGGCGATGGAGACGAACGCGATCTCCGTTGAGCCGTAGAGGTTGTAGATCACCGGGCCGAGGTGCTTCATGGCCCGGGTCGCCAGTTCGGCACCGAGTTGGGACCCGGAGACGAACACGATCCGCAGCGTCGACAGATCGGGTTTGACCGCCATCGCCTCGAAGGCGTCCAGCATCCGCGACAGCATCACCGGTACCACCACGATCGCGGTGACCTTGTGTTTGGACACGTCCTCGAGCACGGTGGCCGGTTTGAACCGGCGGTGCAGCACCAGCGTCGAGCCCAGCGTCATGGCGATGGTGGCGTGCAGATAGCCCAGCGCGTGGAACATCGGCGATGGCAGCGCCGTCACCTCACCGGACTTGAACGGAACGTGCGAGAGCACCCCGCCGATCGGGGCCAGCGTGGGCGGAGCGTGCCGGTTGGCGCCCTTGGGGGTGCCGGTGGTCCCGCTGGTCAAGATGATGATCGACGAGCGTTTGGTGGCCTTGGGCGCGGGCGCCGTGCTGTTGCGCGCGATCAACTCGGCCAGCGTCTCGTCGGCGCTGTCCGAGGGCCCGTCGGCGTCGGGGTTGGTGCCCAGTGCGCGCAGCTTGCCCAACGGCGCGTCGGCCAACTTCACCGCTTCGGTGTACTCGTCGTCGTAGATGATCACCTTGCCGCCCTCCCGCGCGGCGACGTCCCGGATCTGCGGACCGGAGAACTCGGTGTTCATCAGGATGGTCCGGGCGCCCACCCGCCCGCACGCGTAGTTGGCGATCAGGAACCAGCGGTGGTTGCGAGCCAGGATCGCCACCCCGTCGCCGCCCCGGACCCCCATGGCCAGCAGGCCGTTGGCGGTCGCGTTGACCGCGTCGTTGAGTTCGGCGAAGGTCATCGTGCCCTCGTCGTCGATGATCGCGGTGCGGTGCGGGTTACGGCGGGCGTTGAGCGCCGGGATCATCCCGACCTCGCCCCAGCGCCGGACATCGGCGGCCAGGGCCGCGAAGTTCTGCGGAGGCTCCAGGCCGAGGGCACCCGAGGAGATCATCTTCTGCAGATAGTGCAGTTCAGCGGAGCAGCGCTCGGCGTACTGCCGTGCCTTGTCGAGGGCCTTGGTGGGGAGGTCGAAGATCGCCATGAGATCAGCGTAGAGCCAACGGGCCGGGCCCTATGGTGGGTTCATGTCGGAATCCGGCGGAGTGACGCTGGAGGCGGGTGGACGCGAGGTGACCGTCACCCATCCCGCCAAAGTGTTATTCCCACCCACCGAGTCCGGACCGGCAATCACCAAACTCGACTTAGTGCGCTACTACCTGGCGGTGTCCGACGCGGCGCTGCGCGGGGTGGCGGGCCGGCCGATGATCCTCAAGAGGTACATCAAGGGCATCACCGAGGAGGCCGTCTTCCAGAAGCGGGCGCCCGCCAAGCGACCGGCCTGGGTGGGCGTCGCCGAACTGCGCTATGCCTCGGGCACTTCGGCAGCCGAGGCGGTGATCCACGATGCCGCCGGCCTGGGATGGGCGGTCAACCTGGGCTGCGTCGACCTCAACCCGCACGCGGTGCGGGCCGACGACCTCGAACACCCCGACGAGTTACGCATCGACCTCGATCCGCTGCCCGGCATCCGGTGGGGGCAGATTCTCGACGTCGCCGCAGTGGTGCGCGAAGTCCTCGCCGATCATGAGCTGACGCCGTGGCCCAAGACCTCCGGATCGCGGGGCCTCCACATCTACGCCCGCATCGCACCACGGTGGACGTTCACCCAGGTAAGGCTGGCCGCGCAGACCGTCGCCCGTGAGGTGGAACGCCGGGCGCCGCAGCTGGCGACCAGCCAGTGGTGGAAGCAGGAGCGCCACGGTGTTTTCGTCGACTTCAACCAGAACGCCAAGGACCGCACCGTGGCATCGGCCTATTCGGTGCGCGCGGTCCCCGACGCGAGGGTGTCCACCCCGTTGCGTTGGGATGAGGTGCCCGGCTGCAGACCGGAGGCCTTCACCGTCGCCACAGTGCCGGCCCGGCTGGCACGGTGCGGAGATCCCTGGCAGGCGATGGACTCCAGCCCGGGGTCGCTGGACGCACTGCTGACCCTGGCCGAGGAACTCGGCCCTCCACCGCGCGCACCGAGGTCCGGCAAGCCGCTGATCGAGATCGCCCGGACCAGGACCCGCGACGAAGCGCTGGCAGCACTTGAGGTGTGGCGGCAACGCCACCCCGCCGCCGCGGCGCTGCTGCGGACCGCCGACGTCCTCATCGACGGGATGCGGGGTCCGAGTTCGGTGTGGTACCGGATCCGCATCAACCTCGAGCACGTCCCCGCTGCGCAGCGACCGGCGCCGGCGGATTTGATCGCCGATTACAGCCCCTGGGAGAGGTATTCGGGACGGCAGATGAAGCGCACACCCCGATGATGTTGGATAACGGGGTGGCGCAGATCAGCCGCTCCCGGACCGTCCCTGCATCCCCCCGACAGGTGTGGGACGTGCTCGCCGACTTCGGTGCCATCAGTTCCTGGGCCGCCAACGTCGACCATTCCTGCCTGCTCGAACACGGCTCCGGTGCGGCGGACGTCGGGACCTCGCGACGGCTGCAGGTCGGCCGCGACGCCCTCGTCGAGCGGATCACCGAGTACACCCCACCCGATGTCCTGGGCTACGACATCGAAGGGCTTCCGCGTCGGGTACGTCGGGCCAGTAACCGGTGGTCGTTGGCCGGGCTCGGCACATCCACCTCCGTCACGCTCACCAGCACCGTGCAGATCGGATCCACCCCGTTGGCGCGGATCGCCGAGCACGCGATGTGCCGGTTTTTGGCCAGACAGTCCGACACCCTGCTCGACGGACTGACAACCCGATTGGAAGGTTTGCGATGAGTACCGGCACACAGGCGCGGCCCGACATCGTCGTCATCATGACCGACGAGGAACGTGCCATCCCGCCATACGAGTCCCCGGCCGTCCGGGACTGGCGCCACCGGGTGCTGTCCGGCCAGCGCTGGTTCGACGAACACGGGGTGAGCTTCACCCGGCACTACACCGGGTCGCTGGCCTGCGTGCCGAGTCGGCCGACGATCTTCACCGGGCACTACCCCGATCTGCACGGTGTCACCCAGACCGACGGCATCGGCAAGGTCTACGACGACTCCCGCATGCGGTGGCTGCGATCCGGCGAGGTGCCCACCCTGGGCAACTGGTTCCGGGCCGCCGGCTATGACACCCACTACGACGGCAAATGGCACATCTCGCACGCCGACCTGACCGACCCGATGACGGGTGCGGTCCTGGCCACCAACGACGATGACGGCATCGTTGACCCGATCGCCGTGCGCCGTTACCTCGACGCCGATCCGCTTGCGCCCTTTGGCTTTTCCGGCTGGGTTGGGCCCGAGCCGCACGGCGCGGGGATGGCCAACTGCGGCCTGCGGCGGGACCCGCTGATCGCCGGGCGGGTGGTGGCCTGGCTGCAGGACCGCTACGCCCGGCGCCGAGCCGGGGACCCCGATGCGTTGCGGCCGTTCCTGCTGGTGGCCAGTTTCGTCAACCCGCACGACAT
>VERS01000283.1 GCA_018882545.1 Mycobacterium sp. | reverse complement strand
GGGCAGGAGGGGGCTAGGGGGCAACGGAATTCTCGACGAACGTGAACATGACCGCGCTGTAGCGGATCCACCCCTACATCATCCTGTTCATCTTGAGCGCCGCCACGATTTCCGCGACGTCGGCGGGGCAGAAAGTCCATCCATCTGCTGCAAAAAAATGGAGAAGGCCGACTACATTCGAGGTCGTCCCGCAAATACGCCCTCGTGCCGATGTTGAAAGGTCGACGACCAGTGAGGTTGGCGCTTCACCCGTGCATCGCCGTCGTGTGCCTTGTCCTATCGGGGTGCTCACAAACTCAAGAGCCCGCGCCGGTCTCCACCCCCACCCACGAGCCTTCCGCATCGCCGACGACTGTCTCACCACCAGCCCAGCCGAAGACCCTCGAAGCCGCCGTGGCGGCGGCCCGCGAGAAGATCGACCGATTCGAATCGGGCGACTTCGCCGGTGAATGGTTGTTGTTCACCAAACAGGTCCGGGATGCCGTCAGCCAAAACGACTATGTGAGTTATTCCGAACGGTGTAAGGGCCCAGGAATTCCACCGACAGTCACCGGGGTTCGCATGGAGGGCACCGACAAGGCGGTCGTTCGCATTGAGGTCTCGGGCATTCAGGACTCTCGGACCATGGTGTACGAGAGCGGCCAGTGGGTGCAGGCACCCACGGCACAGATGGCTAAAGAGCTCGGCAAGCCGGTCCAGGGTTGGGATTGCGCTAGTTCCTCGACGCCGACGACCACGGCAGCCGCCTCGACAACGCCCATCCCCTCCCAGCCGCCAAGTGACGCGTCCAACGCCGACGTGACCGCCCCTGCCAGCAACCAGTTGGCACACTTAGCTGATGTCCGAGTGGCGCGCCAAGACGGGTACGACCGCATGGTGCTGGAATTCACGGACTTCGTGCCCGGCTACAAGATCGGCTACCGCCCGCTACCGATACACAACGATCCTTCCGGGGCTCCGATACCGCTTCCAGGAGCGAAAGCTGCTGTGCAGCTTGTACTCACACGCGCTACAGCAACCGGTTGGACCAGCGGCGACCGCACCTATTTCGGGCCATCGACGGTCACCGGTGACACCGTGGTCCTGACCGAAGCTAAGGCTGCAGGGGACTTCGAGGCCGTCCTGAGTTGGGTTGCGGGCCTGCGCTCGTTGGTTCCCTTTCGCGTGAGCGTCCTCGCCTCGCCTCCGCGCCTCGTCGTTGACTTCATGCAGTCCACCTCAGAGACTCCGACATCCACCGCGGCCACTGGAGCAGGTGCCGGTGCAGGTGCCGGTGCTGGTGCCGGTGCCGGTGCGGGAGCCGGCGCTGGTGCCGGCGCTGGTGCCGGCGCTGGTGCCGGTGTGGAGTCGGACTACTTACCGAATTCGCCTGTCCCCCAGGTGCAGGCCCCGTCCGCCCCCAACGCTGGCTGCACGTGGGTCGACGGCTACACCCGGAGCAATGGCACTCACGTCCGAGGGCACTGGCGATGCTGAAGCTGCGGCATCTCGCTCTGGACGAGTATCAAGACCATCGCTCCCCGAACGGCGGATTCCTGGCCCGCGGAAACCGTCTGGCCCCCTGTCGTCACCGGTCCGCCTACTCAGAGAAGACCGGGGTCGTCGGACCCCGAGCGGCGCCTCCGGCACGCCTCAGAGCAGTACCGGACTGCTCCCAGTCGCGGGCCTATTTCTTGCGCCGCTCGAAGGGCCGCCCGAAGGTAGGGCACATCTTCGGCGGGTGGCCGTTCTTGGTCCGGGCCTGGAGCGCCAACGGCTCAGCCGAGGGCTTGCAGCCCTGCGGCCGCCGCGCCGGCGGCACCGCCGAAGTCGTCGTCGCGCAATTTCGGCTCAATCGTGTTGCGCCGCAGACAATTCACCGCACTACAGCCAGGATCTGCTCGCGAATCGACTGCGCGCTTCCGGACAGGTCGACGGTCAGGAAGCGATACCGGTGGGAACCGATGACGGCGAACTCGTCGATGTGTTGTCCGACAACGGGGTACAGCAGAACGCCCTCTGCTGAGGCGGACACATGATCGCGGCCGTCCTGGGACTGGACGTAGCCGAACAACTGGAAGACGTGCTTCGGGGAGAGTTTCGGGTCGCCGAACTGACTTGAGGTGAGGGCGTCGGCGAACTTGGTCTCGATAATGATCCGACGTTCGGTCGTCTCAACGATGACGTCGGTGCGCATGATCGGCAGCAGTGCCATTGCACCGGCGGAATGCTCGCCCACCGGCCAGCGGTGCTGTGCCCCGCCACGGACACGCCACGGTGCGGGCAGTGCGACGCGCAGCAGGCCGCCGACCGCAGCTTCGTAGATCCGGCGCAGCTCCTCTGCATCGCGGCCGGCGGCCAGCCGGTGCCGGCTGCCGGTTTCCTCGTTCGGGATGTCCATCGCCAGCAGCAGTCGGGCGGCGTTGACGGCGTCCGCGTCAGCAACGTCATTGCGCCCCAGAGCAATCCCCGCAGACTCAGAACCGGCGATCTGCGTCGCCCGAACCCCGAGTTGGCGCATGAGCCCGGCGAGCTGACGGCAACGATGCGCCAGTTGAGCATTACGGGCCAGCGATCCTCCGGTTGCCAGGCCCGCCAGGATGAGCCGATTGCGGGGGTTGTCGACCGCCAACTCGGTGTAGCGGCACGAGACGCGGCCCTGCGAAAGCAGTTGACGTGTCTCGGTCTGCAGGATGTCGATGCGACCGCGCACGCGGGTCAGCGGTTCGTGGCGTCGTATGTAGTCCTGGCTCAGGTTGCGCTTGAGCCGATGCTCGACGGCGTGGGCCAGTATCTCGGCGACGAGATCCGGCAATTCGTCGGGCCGTTGTTCGGCGCCGGCCCCTCGGATGGCGTCGCTGCTGGCATAGAGCTTGGAGGCATACAGCATCAACAGCCACAAGTTGCGCACGGGGATCGCGGTCTTGCCGCTGATCACCGCTCCTGTCACGGCGATTCCCCGAGCAGTCGGTGTTCCTCGGCGGCGACGCGTTCGGGCTCATCGAACCAGTACTCGGCCAGGAGGGGGCCGATCTCACGGTGCACGACGCGGGTCAGCCAGTCTTGGGTGTCGGAGATCTTGCGGGTCGGGGACGGGGTGAAAAAGCTGTGGCCGATGCGGTACTGCTCGCCCAGGGATTTGTCGGCGGCGATCGAGGCGTTGACCTCGCCCACCCGCTGCGCGACCGCATCCAGATCGGCCAGTGGGATTCCGTTGTGGTCGTGCACCCAGTTACGCCATGTCTGGTTGAACAGCGGCTGGAGTTCGGCGAAGGCGAACCGGCGCCGCAGCGCGAAGTCGACGATCGCCAGGGACCGGTCGGCCAGGTTCATCGTGCCGATGATGTAGAGGTTCTCCGGAAGATGCAGGGGCGGTTCGTCTTTGGTGCGGTAGGTCAGTTCGATGGCCTCGGTGGGGATCCGCTTCTCGCTCTCCAGCAGCGTCAGAAGCTCGCCGAAGATCTGGGCCAGGTTGCCACGGTTGATCTCCTCGATGACGAGCACATATCTCTGTCCGGGATTGGCGTGCGCCGCCTCGACGACCTCAAGAAAAACGCCGTCGGAGAGCACCAGCTTTCCGTCGGCGCTGGGCCGCCACCCGCGCACGAAGTCTTCGTAGGACGTCGAGGGGTGAAACTGGATGGCGCGCAGATAGTTACGGTTCTTCTCACCGATCAGCGCATAGCCCAGACGCTTGGCCAGCCAGGTCTTGCCGGTTCCCGGCGGTCCCTGCAGGATGAGGTTCTTCTTGTCCTTGAGCGCATCCAGGAATTGTTCGAGGGTTTCCGGTGGGATGAAGCAGCCTTCGGCGACGACGTCGGTGAGTGAGTACGAGTCGGTATCCGGCGTCGGCTCGCGTGGATCCTCTTCCGAGTCTTCGCCGACGGCGTCGGCGTCCGGTAAAGCGTCGTCGCCGAACCGTTCCCGCCAGAAGGGCTGATTCCGGAAGCGGTCGACGTCCTGATCGGCGCCGTCGAAGGCGAAGGCGATCAGGGCGTCGGTCTTCCAGTCGCCGGGAAGCACCTTCCACACCGTGTTGCGGGCGGTGTAGAAGTACCACTCGCGCGGGCTCTCCTGGGGGTCCCAGTCGACGTCAACGGTCTGGCCGTCGCCGTGGTTTCGGGTGATCGTGCCGGTTGCCTTGATTCCCATCACCGACACGGCGTGGCCCTTGTTGTCGAAAGGGAGATCACGTTTGCGGACGTAGGCGGCCTTGATCGCGATCCGCTCCCCCGGTTGCATCGAGTTGACGTCATCGAGGAACTTGTCGGTATAGCCGCTGCGCCAGATGCCCTGTTCCAGGAAGCTCGCCGTCTGGTCGTCGTCGCTGCTGTCGGGAAACGCGCCGACGAACCAGTGCGGGGAGCCCTCGTCGATGACATTGTCGAGCGC
>VERS01000282.1 GCA_018882545.1 Mycobacterium sp. | reverse complement strand
TGTCTGGAAGAACCCGGTCTCGGTGGCACCGGGGCACAGCGCCATCACCCGCACTCCGGTGGTGCGGGTCTCGGCCCACAGCGCCTCGGTGAAGGACAGTACGAACGCCTTCGTCGCCCCGTACACCGCCATGGTGGCCAGCGGCTGGTATGCCGCCGTGGAGGCCACGTTGAGCACCCCGCCGCGGTCCCGCTCGAGCATTGCGGGCAGCAGGCGGGCGGTCAGATCCACCAGCGAGGAGCAGTTCAGTTGGATCTCGCGGGCGAGGTTCTCCGGGTCCTCCTCGGCGAGCGGGTTGTGCGACCCGAAGCCGGCGTTGTTGATCAACACGTCTACCTCGATGCCGCGGGCGGCGAGTTCGGCGGTCAGCGCGGCGCCGCTGCCGGGCTCGGCGAGGTCGGCACCGATCACCGTCACGTCGATGTCGGGGTGTTCGGCCTGCAGCCGCCGGGCCAGGTCCTCCATCTTGCCCTCGCTGCGGGCGGTGAGCACCACGTTGTGCCCCCGCCGGCCCAGCTGCAGCGCGAACTGCTCGCCGATGCCGCTGCTGGCACCGGTCACCAGGGCGGTGGTGGGTTGCGCGGTCATGGACTGCCCTCCTGTTCGATGTTGAAAGCGGGGCCGTCGGCCCGGTCGATGGTGGTGAACGAGCGAACCGGCCGTCGGCGCAGCCGCTTTCGCGGGTGGGCCGGCCGGCCCAGCGCGACGACGGTGGCCAGGGCCCAATTCGGCGGCGCACCGAGCAGGTGCTTCACCTCCGACTCCGCCCGGACCAGCATCGTGGTCATGACTCCACCGAGGCCCTCGGCGTGCGCGGCCAGCAGCACGCTCCAGACGAACGGGTACACCGAGGCGCCCCCGGCGATCGGGTAGCGGTCGAAGTCGCGGTCCACCGCGGCCAGCGCCGGCAGATCGGCGAACACCGCCAGCAGCACCGGAACCCGGTCCAACTCCCCGGCGAATCCCTGGGCCGCCGCCGCGGAGAGGTCGGCGGGGATGGCGGCGACCGCGGCCGCCTCCTCGGCCGGATCGTTTCCGGGCGCCCACGGCCGCAGGCCCGCCGCGCTCATCGCCAGGTAGTCGCGCCACCCGGGAAGGTACAAGTCCCGCAGCGCGGTTCGGGTTCCGGCGTCCTTGATCACCACCACATGCCAGGCCTGGGCGTTGCCGCCGCTGGGTGCGAACCGGGCGGTGTCGAGGATCCGCGCGACGACCTCGTCGTCGACCGGTTCGTCGCTGAACTCGCGCACCGCCCCGGTGCTGCGCAGTGTTCCGATGAGGTCCATTGTCTGTGATCCCGGCGGCGTCAGCCGCGCCCGGCCAGCGAATCCAGCGCGGCGACAACGGCTTCGGGGGCCTCCAGCGGGGCGAGGTGCCCGCAGTTCGGCACGACCTCGATGGTGGCGCCGGGCGCCTGGCGGGCCAGCGGCATCGCCGCGTCGACCGGGTACAGCGCGTCCTGCGCGCCCATCAGGATCGTGGTCGGCACCTCGAGCTTCGGCAGCACGTCGGCCAGGCCGGGGGAGCGGGTCAGTACCGTGCGCACGGTTGCCGTCGCCGCCGCCCGGTCGAAGGACGCGAAGGCCGAGACGAAGGCGTCCACCCGTTCCGGGTGAGCCTGCTTGGTGGGTGCCGCGATCATCGACCGTGCCACCCCCCTGCCCCAGAACGTCGTCGACCCCAGCGCGCGGGTGCCCAGAACCTGGAAGCGGTGCCCGCCCAGACTCGGCTCGAGCGGTGTGTTCATCATCAGCACGGCGGCCGTGCGCCGAGGGTACTGCACACCGGTGTGTGCGGCGACCTGACCGCCCCACGAGCAGCCGGCCAGCACCGCGGTCTCGATACCCAACTCGTCGAGGAGGTCGACCACCGCCCCGGCGTACCGGTCGGGTTGGACGTCGCCGTCGGGTGGTGTGCTCTGCCCGAAACCCGGGCCGTCGACGCTGATGGTTCGCCGGCCGGTCCCGAGCAGTTCGGCGACGTGCCGGTAGAGCCGGTGGTCGCTGAACAGAGACGGCCACAGCACCACCGGTGCGCCCGCACCATGGCCGCTGTCGGCCACCGCCAGTGTTCCCAGGCGGGTGGAGATGTGCTTGTTGATTCCGGTCACGGCGCTGCCCGCACGGCGTGATCGCTGATCCAGTTGCCGTGGAAACCGAACGGAACCCGCTGTGGCAGAGGAACTCTGGCTACTGGACCGGACGGGACATCGAGGGCGTCGAGGATGACGAACTCGCTGCTGTCGGTGGTCGCATCGTAGACGTAGCTCATCAGCCAGCCGTCGTCCTCACTGGCCGGGTTCTCGCGCGGTACGAAGTCGGTCTCGCCGGAACCGCGGCCCGCGCCGAGGGAGTACGTCTCGACGGTGTCCTTGTCCAGGTCGTGCTTGTAGATGTCGCCGGGTGCGAAGCCGTCGTTCACCCCGACGCCGTAGCCGAAGCGGTGCCGGCTCGCCGAGACCGACGGGGCGACGCGGGGGAACTCCATGGTGCGGTCGTCGAGGCGGTCCTGGCGCACGGTCCGGCGGACTGGATCCACAGTCCAGCGGTACAGGCTGGGCAGGCAGTCCCCGGCCGGTCCCAGGATGTCGCGGTCGAACATCCGGTCGTAGCGGCAGATGTCGATCACGACGGTGCCGTCCTCGGCGTCATAGGCGTTCATCGGGTGGTAGGCGTAGCAGGGGTCCAGTTCGCACCAGATCATGTCGGCGGCGTCGGTGCTGCCCCGCGGCAACAGACCGACCCGGGGGGTGTACCCAGGGTTCCAGCGGAACGGGAACTGGCCCGAGGTGACGAGGTCGAAGTCGACGGTCACCGGTAGGTCGTAGACCACCGCGTAGCTGCGGGTCAGCGACATGTCGTGCACCATCACCATCCCGGGCAGCGGGATGTCCACGGTTTTGGACACCCGCCCGTCGGCCCCGACGACCAGATACTTGATGTGGTCGAACCACCGCGCCCAGGCGTGACACATCGCGTGCAGTTCGCCGGTGAGCGGGTCGAACTTGGGGTGCGCGGTGAAGGCCCCCGGCAGAGTCCCGGCGAATGTGCTTGCCGCCCCGGTGTCGAGTTCGTAGTCCAGTTCCACCGGCGGGCTGCCGCCCTCGACGATCGCCAGTGTCGCACCGGCCCAGGCCAACACGCTGGTGTTGGGGGAGCCGGGCGGGTCCTGGTCGCGGGCCGGCTCGCCCAGGGCGCTGCGCACCGACTGGCTGCGCACGTAGCGGTTGCGGTACCACTCGGCGCGGCCGCCGCGCAGCCGCACACCGTGCACCATGCCGTTTCCGGCGAACCAGTGGTGCTGTTCCGGCCGCTCGATGCTCACCGGGTTGGGCCCGTTGCGAAGGTAGCGGCCCTCGAGTTCAGCCGGGATCGTCCCAATCACTTCGAGATCGAAGGCCGTGAGCTCCGCTTCGACGGGTGCGAAGTTGCCCTGCAGATAGATGTTCTCGGTTGTCATGACTCCCCCTCAGTTGCTGATACTCGGCGTTGAACCGGTGAGCTCGGGTGCCGTCGCCTGAGCGAGAAGGAAGCGCGCGGCCGAGGCGGCGGTGATCGACAGGCCGATCCCCCGGCCGTCGGCGCTGATGCGCAGCGGCCGTTCCGGGCCGTCGGTGATGTTCGGCAGGCGCACGGAGCACCAGCTGACCGAACTCTCGCGCAGGGCTGCTTCCATACGATCCTTGTCCTCGATGATCGGGCGCAGCCAGCGCACGAAGAGCGGGATGACGATCCGGTTGCCGAACCAGCTACCGCTGCCACCGGCCCCGACATTCGACATGCACACGATGCGCCGGACGTTGTGCTTTTCCATCGCGGCGAGGGTGACCCGCACCGAGTCGGAGATGACTGACGTCGGCTTGCCGTCTCCCTTGCCGCCGATGCCGAGGCAGTGGATCACCGCGTCCGTTCCGCCAACACACCGCTCGACATCGCCCGCCGCCGCGGGATCGCCGCCGATCACGGTGAGGCGCGGATGGCTCAGCGACACCCGGCTCGGATCACGGACCAGCGCCGTGACCTCGTGCCCGTCCTCAAGGGCCTGCGAGACCACAACCCACCGGTGAGGCCGGTCGCGCCGAAGACGGCGACCTTAATGTTCACATTGTGAACTTTACCCGACGTGTTCACACTGTCAACATCAAATCTGGCCATCATCAGCTGGCCTGTTCGCCGAGCAGTTCGTGCACCGAGGGCCGGGTGCCGTAGGGCCGCAGCATCGCACTGGCCGGGCGGGGCCGGACCTTCAGCGGCCACCAGAACCACCGGCCCAGCAGGGCGGCGATCGACGGCGTCATGAACGAACGCACGATCAGGGTGTCGAAGATCAGGCCGACTCCGATGGTGGTGCCGATCTGGCCGAGGGTCAGCAGGT
>VERS01000281.1 GCA_018882545.1 Mycobacterium sp. | reverse complement strand
CGCTACCGGCCGTCGTCGTCAGCGAGACACTGCGGGACTGGGTCGATGCGCAGGGCCGGGTGCCGGAGCGGCACGAGCAGGAGCAGGTGATGGCCACCCATCGCGACTCCGAGCTCTCGGCGCTGATGCGGGCGCGCTGGGTGGTTTCCGACAGCGGACCGCTCATGACGGCGGCCTACAGCATCCAGTACTACGACGACGACTCGCTGCTGCCCACCGCGGTGCAGTGGACCGCCGACAGTGATCTGGTGGTGTGGTGCCAGGCCGACTTCGCGTGGCAGCCCGATCCGCAACGCGACGGCGCCGACGCCCGCTCGGCGACCCAGCGCATCCTCGCGGAGATCTTCGACGGCAATCCCCGACTGCCGGTGCTGCCGGTCACCGGATCACTCGACGAGCGGGTCGCGGCGGTGCTGGGCGCGGTGGCTAGAGACGTTCCCTGATCCGCGCACCCACCTCGGCGGTGGACAGTTTCGCCTCACCGCGGGTGGCGAGATGGTCGGCGACGGCGGCGTCCACGCGCGCGGCGGCGGCTTCCTCACCCATGTGGGCCAGCAGCAGCGCGACACTCATCACCGCTGCGGTCGGATCGGCGAGACCCTTCCCCGCGATGTCGGGTGCGCTGCCGTGCACGGGCTCGAACATCGACGGATTGGTTCCGGTCGCGTCGATGTTTCCGCTTGCCGCCAAACCGATTCCGCCGCTCACTGCGGCGGCGAGATCGGTGATGATGTCGCCGAACAGGTTGTCGGTGACGATCACGTCGAAGCGCCCCGGATCGGTGACCATGTGGATGGTGGCCGCGTCGATGTGCTGGTAGGCCACCTCGACGTCGGGGTGCTCACGGCCCACCTCGGCGACCACCCGCGACCACAGGTTTCCCGCGAAGGTCAGCACGTTGGTCTTGTGCACCAGGGTCAGGTGTTTGCGGCGCCGGGCGGCCCGGGCGAACGCATCCCGCACCACCCGGTTGACGCCGAAGGCGGTGTTAAGGCTGACCTCGGTGGCCACCTCGTGCGGGGTGCCGGTGCGGATCGAGCCGCCGGTGCCGGTGTAGGGACCCTCGGTGCCCTCCCGGACCACGACGAAGTCGATGTCGGGGTGACCGGCCAGCGGGCTGGTAACCCCGTCGTAGAGCCGACTGGGCCGCAGGTTGATGTGGTGGTCGAGTTCGAAGCGGATCTTCAGCAGCAGACCGCGTTCGAGCACACCGCTGGGCACCGACGGATCCCCGATTGCGCCGAGCAGGATCGCGTCGTAGCCGCGCAGTTCGTCTAACACGCTGGGCGGCAACACCTCCCCGGTGGCGTGGTAGCGCCGCGCGCCCAGGTCGTACTCCGTCTTCTGCACCCCGGGCAGCACGGCGTCCAGGACCGTCAGCGCTTCGCCGATCACCTCCGGGCCGATACCGTCACCGGGGATCACCGCCAGCTTCAGCCCGGGCCCTGTCACGGCCCCTGTCACGACAGGTCAACCACTTCCAGCGTCGAGGCGTCCACCGCGTCGCGGATCGCGGTCCGCACCTCGGCGGGCACATCGCGGTCCAGGCGCAGCATCAGCGTCGCTCCCCCGCCGCTGGTGTCCTGGCTGAGTTGGGCGGCCTCGATGTTGACCTCCGCCCCGCCCAGCAGGGTGCCGATCTTGCCCAGCGCACCGGGCTTGTCGACGTAGTGCAGGATCAGATTCACCCCCTCGGCACGCAGGTCGAAGCCGCGGCCGTTGATGCCGACCACCTTCTGCACCTGCTGCGGCCCGGACAGCGTGCCGGCGACGTTGACCGCCGAACCGTCCGGGGAGACCACCCGGACGTCGACCAGGCTGCGGTGGTTGGGGCTCTCCGAGACGGTACTCAGGTCGGTGTTCAGGCCCCGGTCGGCCGCCAGCGCCGGGGCGTTGACGAAGGTCACCTGCTGGTCGGTCATGGTGGAGAACAGCCCGCGCATCGCCGAGAGTTTGAGCACCTCGACATCCTCGGCGGCCAACTCCCCGCACACCCGCACCGACAGGGCTTCCGGCGCTTCGGTGCCCAGCACCCCGACCAGCACCCCCAGCTTGCGGACCAGGTCCAGCCACGGTGCGACCTCCTCGCTGACCGCCCCGGCGCCGACGTTGACCGCGTCGGGCACGAACTCGCCGGCCAGCGCGAGCCGGACGCTGGCCGCCACGTCGGTTCCGGCGCGGTCCTGGGCTTCCGACGTCGACGCCCCCAGGTGCGGGGTGACCACCACCTCGGGCAGCTCGAACAGCGGGCTGTCGGTGCACGGCTCGGTGGCGTAGACGTCCAGCCCGGCGGCGCGGACGTGCCCGCTGCGGATCGCCTCGGCCAGCGCCTGCTCGTCGATCAGCCCGCCGCGGGCGGCGTTGACGATGATCACCCCGGGCTTGGTCTTGGCCAGCGCGGCCTGGTCGAGCAGTCCGGCGGTCTCCTTGGTCTTGGGCAGGTGCACCGAGATGAAGTCCGCCCGGGCCAGCACCTCGTCCAGCGGCAGCAGTCCGATGCCGAGTTGGGCCGCCCGCGCGGCCGGCACGTAGGGGTCGTAGGCGATGACGTGGGTGCCGAACGCGGCCAACCGCTGGGCGACCAGTTGCCCGATGCGGCCCAGACCGACCACCCCCACGGTCTTGCCGAAGATCTCGGTGCCGTTGAACTTCGAGCGCTTCCAGGTGTGCTCACGCAGGGTGGCGTCGGCGGCCGGGATCTGCCGGGCCGCGGCGAGCAGCAGCGCGCAGGCGTGCTCGGCGGCGCTGTGGATGTTGGAGGTGGGGGCGTTGACCACCAGCACCCCGGCGGCGGTGGCGGCGTCGACGTCGACGTTGTCCAGGCCGACCCCGGCGCGAGCGATGATCTTCAGCTTGGGTGCGGCGGCGATCACCTCGGCGTCGACGGTGGTGGCCGAGCGCACCAGCAGGGCGTCGGCGTCGGCGACCGCCTCCAGCAGTTTGGGACGGTCCGGGCCGTCGACCCAGCGGACCTCGACCTGGTCGCCGAGCGCGGCGACGGTGGACTCGGCAAGTTTGTCGGCGATAAGCACGACGGGACTCTTGAGGGGCAGGCTCACGCCGGACAGCCTAAAGGTGCCGCTGTGCCGCCCAGTAATTCGGCCTGCCCGACCAGTCGGGCGCAACCGCGGGGACGGTCGCGGGGAAGATACAACCATGGACGTCACCGTGGTCGGCAGCGGACCCAACGGGCTGTCCGCGGCGGTGTTGTGCGCCCGGGCCGGCCTGAGAGTTCAGGTCTTCGAGGCCCAACCGACACTGGGCGGCGGGGCGCGCCCACTGCCCGACCCGGAGTTCCCGGACGTCCGCCACGACCTGTGCTCGGCGATCCACCCGTTGGCGGTGGCCTCGGGGTTCTTCGCCGAGTTCGACCTGCCGGCGCGCGGGGTGCAACTGGTGACCCCGGAGGTGTCCTACGCCAACCCGCTGCCCGGCCGACCCGCCGTGCTGGCCTACCGGGATCTGGAGCGCACCTGCGCCGGACTCTCCGACGGCGCCTCCTGGCGGCAGCTGCTGGGTCCGCTGGTCGACCACGGTGCCGATGTGGTGGCCCTGCTGATCGGGGACAAACGCTCGCCTCCGCCGGATCTGCGGGCCGGGGCGGTGGTGCTCCGGCGGATGCTCGAGCAGGGCACCCCGGCGTGGGGCCGGTTGCGCGGCCAGGATGCGCAGGCCCTGTTCACCGGAGTGGCCGCGCACACCATCGCCAGGATGCCCTCGCTGGTGGCGGCGGGGGCGGGTCTGTTGCTGGCGACGCTGGGGCACACCGCGGGGTGGCCGGTGCCGGCCGGGGGCAGCCAGGCCATCGCCGATGCGCTGATGGCCGATCTGCGGGCCCACGGCGGGGTGCTGCACGCCGGCACCGAGGTGACCTCACCGCCGTCGGGCGTGGTGCTCTACGACACCGCGCCGACGGCGCTGCTGGACATCTACGGCTCGGCACTGCCCCCCCGGTACGCCCGGGCGCTGCGCCGCTACCGATACGGAGCCGGGGTGGCCAAGGTGGATTTTGTTCTTGCCCAGGACATTCCGTGGACGGACGAGCGGCTGGCCGCGGTGCCGACCTTGCACCTGGGCGGTGGCCGCGCGCAGATGGCGCGCGCCGAAGCCGAGGTGGCCCGCGGCCGGCACGCTCAGTGGCCGATGATCCTGGCAGCGCAGCCCTGGGTCGCCGACCCGGGTCGGATCGACGCGCTGGGACGCCGACCGTTTTGGACCTACGCCCACGTGCCGGCTGGGTCGACGGTGGATCAGGCCGGCGTCATCACCGAGGTGATGGAGCGATTCGCCCCGGGTTTCGCCGACGTCGTCGTGGCGACCCGCAGCATCCCGGCCGCCCGGATGGCCGGCCATGACGCCAACTACGTCGGCGGTGA
>VERS01000280.1 GCA_018882545.1 Mycobacterium sp. | reverse complement strand
GCCCAGCACCGATCACCGCATCGCGGTGACCAACGACCTCGACGCTCGCCAGGTCGCCACTTTGGTCGAGGTGGACGGCGCGGTGCAACGCGACCCCGGCACCGGCCAACCCATCGGCACCCTGGTGGGCGTTGCTGTCGAGGACATCCTGACCGGCCAGCGGATCAACGCATACCGCGATCCGCAGGGCCGGTTGTTCTATGCGAGTTTCACCCCGCAGGCAGGCTGAGGGGGCCCGGCCCACCTGCAATTCGTGGCGGTCAGCCCGACGGCACCCGCGTCTACGCCACGCCGTTAGCGCGCCGTCTGTCAGAACAGTGTTCCGTTCTCCCGCGCGGCCTCCAGGTAGATCGGCGGCAGCGCCAAACCACGGCGGTTCAGCGCGTCTTGGCGAACCGCGACTTCGAAGTGCGACGACTCCACCGGCGGCGGGGGTCCGGGACTGGTCCGGTCGTCGAGCCAGTCCAGGGCAAGTCGGATCGCCCGCTCGCCTTCATCGTCGGGGGGCGGGGAGAAACTCAACCCGCCCCCGGCGGCGACGAAGCCGGCGTCGGTGCCGATCGGCAGCGGCCGGGCGTTGGCCTGGGTCCAGGCGATGAGTTCGGCGGCCGTGCTGACCCGGCCGTCCCGGTCGGGGAGATCCTGGGTGCTGAGCAGCACCAGGACATCGGCCGCCGCAGCCCGCTGCACATGGTCGCGCCAGGCGTCGGCGGTCGACACCAGCGCCGTCGGGCCGAGACTGGCCGGGCCCCAGTCGAATGCCTTCAGCTGGGCCAGCGTCGCCTGGTCGGTGGCCCCGTCGACGCCGAGTGCGGCCAGCGTGACCGGGCGCCCGGCGAAGAGGACCTCGAGGCCGTCCCGGATGGCGTTCCACGGCAACTTCTCGGCGATGCCCGATACGTTCGGGGCGCCGGCGTATCCGTAGAAGTCCGGCGGCCGGTCGATCGAGACGTAGAGGATGCGCGGCCGGTCCCGGCCGACGTAGTCCCGGGCGACCAGAGCGTTGGCTTCGTCGTCGACGGCGATCACCACATCCGGCTTGAACCGGTCGACCGCCCGCCGCGCCTCAGCCACCGCGGCGGCGGGGTTGCGGGCGGCCGCCGGGGCGGCCACAGCCATGTAGTCCCATTCCACACTGAGGGGACGGCGGTTCGTCTGCAGCGCGGAGCGCATCCCGCGGTCCACCGCCGCCACCCAGTCCGACTCCTGCGCACCGGAGTGCAGCACCAGGATGCGCGGTTTGGTGGCGTTGAAGAACCCCAGCATCACCACGAAGCTGAGCAGGAAGCCGCCGATCAGCAGGTTCCGCAGAAGCCGGGTCACAGCAGACCCAGCCGTTCCCACCACGGGATGGAGGCGAAGACCACCGCAACGCGGGCGGCGTTCATCACCAGGTTGTAGCGCAGGAATCCCCGCTCGTCGGCCTCCTCGAACAGACCCGCGGCGCGGATCTGGATGATGCCGTTGGTGCCCTGGTGGCGGAAAATCGAGATGTCGCTGAAGATCGCCACGCAGAACACACAGATCCACGGATGTATCCCCTGCGCCGCCGCCACCGGCAGCAGCACGATCGCCGCCGTCAGCATCCCCGCCGTCACCGGTAGCACCAGGCGCACCACGAAGGTGACGGTCAGGGCCGCGGCGATGAACACCGCGATGCGACCGGCGATGAAGTCGAACCGGTGGCCGACGGCGCGGGCCAATGCCTCAGCCAGTCCAAGATGACTCATGATTCGCATCAGACTGTCGACGCCGAGCAGGAAGAAGATCATCGGCCAGTCCAGTTGCCGTTGAAAGTCTTTGCGCAGCAACGTTCCACTCAGCAACAGACCCAGCAACACACATCCCGCCAGATAGGCCGGCCGGATGTGGTGGAGGCTCGCGGTCGCAGTACCCACAAGGAAGAACAGGAATCCACCCGCGGCGATCCACTCCTGCGGCCGGAGCGGACCCATCTCGGCGAGCCTCTGCTGCATCTGTGCCCTCGGTAGCGCCGGGTGCGAATCGGAGGGAAACAGGCGGGGCAGCACCAGCAGGTGGATCACCGTCACTCCCACCGCCGCCACGGCGGCGGCCACCAGCCAGAACAGGCCGCTGAACTGGGCCTGGACTTGGGCCGGCAGCAGGCCAAGTGCGGCGATGTTGGCCGACTTGCTGGTCGTCATCATCGGCGAGAACAGAATCGCCCCGCCGAACGTCGCGGCCAGCAGCCCGGTGATCGCCGGGCCTTTGGGCGCCAGGCGCAACCCGGCGACCATGTCCTGATAAACCGGTGTCAGCAGCGAGAGTCGCGCGTTGGCCGATGGCATCAGCGGGGAGAGCAGATACCCCGAGCCCAGCAGGGTCACCTGGTGCCACACCGGACGGTCCGGCAGGCGCAGCAGCAGCCGTGTCATCAGCCGGTAGCTCAGGCCCGAGGAACTGATCACCGCCGACAGGGCGTACACCCCGAGAAGCAGCAGCAGACTCGGCGAGGCAAAGCCGGCCAGCGCGACCTCCGGCGGGGCCAGCCCGATGATGAGCGCGGCCACCACGGCGACCAGCGCGGGCACGAACTCGTCCACCAGCCCGAAAACCCAGAACACCACGGTCGCGCACAGCAGGGCCGCGAAGATTGCGGACTGCACGCTGAACCCACTGGCCTGCATGGTCACGTAGATCAGCGGTGGCATCACCAATACCGTTGCCCAGCCGAAGATTTCGCGAGCAGGGGCGCGCGATGAGCCGGACCGGCCCAGCAGGGCGAGAACCGAAACGGCGGTGAGCAGGGTTCCCAGGATCGCGAAAACCGGCCAGTGCGAGGTGAGGACTTCGGTGACGCGAGCGCTCACCGGGTGAGGCTAGCAGTGCCCGGAGACGGCCGATCGCGCTGATATTCGGCCCGACTCGCCCGCCCAGCCCCGCTAAGGTCTTTCAGGTGAGCGACAATCAGATGCTGGTCCTCAACCGTGCCGACCTCGACAGCCTCGGATTGACCTGGACCGAAATCGTCGACGTCCTTGAGGATGCCTTCCGGCAGAAGGCCCGGGGCCTGGTGCAGAACCCGCCCAAACCCAAAGTGACGTCGCGCGAGGATGCGTTCATCCACGCGATGCCGGCCTACCTCGGCGGGTCGGACCGGATCGGGCTGAAGTGGGTGGCCGGCTACGAGCAGAACAACTCCAAGGGTCTGCCCTACATCTACGGCGTGATGATCATGAACGACCCGGACACCGGGCGACCGGTGGCCCTGCTGGACGGTGGCTGGATCACCGAGATGCGCACCCCCGGGGTGTCGGGGGTGACGATGCGCCACGTGCCGGGCGACCCGAAGCATCTGGCCATCGTCGGCTGCGGGCTGCAGGGCCAGCGCCACCTCGAGGTCGCGCTGGATGTTCATCCCGGCCTGACCCACATCACCGCCTATGACCGCAACGGGCATCGGGTGGAGCGGATGTTCCGGGAGAAGGCAGGCGACCGGGTGACCCGGCTGGCCGGTTCACCGGCCGATGCGGTGACCGACGCTGATCTGGTGATCACCACCATCACCGTTCCCCTCGACCCGAAACTGGACTGCGCCAACACCGATCCCAACGCTCTGCTTCTACCCGTGGACTACGACGATGCGATGGCGCCCACAGCTTTCTACGACGCCGTCGTCTACTGTGTCGACGACATCGGGCAATACGAGTCGGTTGCGGACACCATGTACTTCTTCGGGTTGCCCAAACCCGACATCGACCTCGCCAGTGTCGTCTCGGGGGCCTGTGACGTGCCGACCACGGGCCGGCGGATGTTCCTCAACATGGGTATTGCGATGGACGATGTGGCGTTGAGTTCGCTGGTTCTCGACCGTGCCCCGGCCGCCGGCGTGGGACGCTACATCGAGTTCCCCTGATAGGCAGCCGGTCGGGCGGGCAGCTGACTTTGCTTCGCGCGGCTACTTCAACATCACAGAGTCGGCGGGCGGGGCGGTAGCATTGGCTGCAGGCGGGGGGCTTTGGTGGAGCAGTTAGGGGGCACGGGGTTGAACGCGGTCCGGGCAATGGGCAGGGCCCGGCATACATTGCCGGTTTTGGCGGTCATGGTCGCGGCGACGGTCGCAGCCTGCAGCAGTGGTGGCAGGGAAGAACCCTCTCCATCCGTGAGCTCGGGAGCGACTACCTCGCCCGGTGCGGCCAGTGCATCCCAGGCGCCGTCCTCGCCTCAGATGAGCCCTTCGGAGAAGAGTGTGTCGCCCAACAAGCCCCGACCGTCGTCGCAAGTCGGGCCGGGTTCACTGTCGCCGCGGGGGCCGAACTCATTCAGCCCGACTGTCAAGGCCTCTCCCCCGTACACACCGAGTCCGTGCCTGCCGTTCTGCGATTGAGCGCGACGCCGGCGCCTCACCGTCCTACAAC
>VERS01000279.1 GCA_018882545.1 Mycobacterium sp. | reverse complement strand
AAGACCCGTCGGCCGCGGCGCTGCGGCCGTCGATACTGGTGGCGAACTTCCACGTGAGATGCGGCAGACCGGTTCGCTGTTTGTGCAGCCATTCCCGCAGCACACCGCCGGCTACCTCATCACCGGACATCCCGGCGGTGACCGCCACCCCGGCCGCGTGCAGCCGATGCGCACCGCCGGCCGCCGTCGGGTTCGGATCGGCCACGGCGTAGACCACCGCCCCCACCCCGGCGTCGAGCAGCGCATCGACGCACGGCGGGGTGCGGCCGTGGTGGTTGCACGGTTCGAGGGTCACCACGGCAGTGCCGCCGGCCGCCCGGTCACCGGCAGCACGCAGGGCGAGCACCTCGGCATGGGCTCCCCCGGTGGCTTGGGTCGCTCCCACCCCGGCGACCTCGCCGTCGGCGGCCAGGATCACCGCCCCCACCGGCGGGTTGGGGTAGGTGGCTCCCTTGACCTGCTGCGCCATTTCCACCGCCAGCGCCATAGCGGCGCCGATCTGCGCCGGTGTGGTCATACCCGCAGATGGGGGGAGGCGACCGCAGCCTGCCGGCGCAGCGCCTCCACCGCGGCGGCCGGATCGCCGGCGCCGTAGACCGCCGACCCGGCCACAAAGCAGTCCACCCCGGCCTCCGCAGCCTGTTCGATCGTGTCGGCGTTGATCCCGCCGTCGATCTCGATGAGGATCGTCAGCTCACCGGCGTCGACCATGCGACGCACCCGGGAGACCTTCGAGAGCACCTCCGGGATGAAGCTCTGCCCGCCGAATCCCGGCTCCACCGACATCACCAGCAGGGTGTCGAAGTCGCGCAGGATCTCCAGGTACGGCTCGAGCGGAGTGCCCGGTTTGATCGACAGACCCGCCTTGGCGCCGGCTGCGCGAATATCGCGGGCCACCCCGACCGGGTCGTCGGTGGCCTCGGCGTGGAAGGTGACGTTGTGCGAGCCGGCCTCGGCGTAGCCGGGCGCCCAACGGTCGGGATCCTCGATCATCAGATGGCAGTCCATCGGGATGTCAGTGGCCCGAAGCAGGCTTTCCACCACCGGCAGCCCCAACGTCAGATTGGGCACGAAGTGGGCGTCCATCACATCGACGTGCACCCAGTCGGCGCCTTCGATGGCAGCCACCTCCTGGGCCAGCCGGGAAAAGTCCGCAGACAGAATGGACGGGGCGATCATCGGCCTGGTCGGTGTTGCCATGGCTGCCACTGTAGGGCCTGCCAGCGATTCGGCCCATGCGTCGGCGCCGGTTCTGGAAACATCCAGACATGGACCTGTCCATCGTGATTCCGGCCTACAACGAGGAGCGACGCCTGACGCCGACCTTGGCAGGCTGGACGGCCTGGCTGGACGGCTTCGACGGGTCGGCGGAGTTGGTGGTGTCCGACGACGGCAGCCGCGACGGCACCCCGGATCTGGTGGAGGCTGCTGCGGCCCGCGACGGGCGCATCCGGCTGAACCGTCTGCCGCAGAACCGGGGTAAGGGCGGGGCGGTGCGCTCCGGAATGCTCGCCGCCACCGGCGATTACCGGTTCTACGTCGACGCCGATATGAACATCGCCCCGTCGCACGTCGAACCCGCCCTGGCCATGCTGCGCGCCGGGGTGGCCGATGTGGTCACCGGGAAGCGCAGCCTGGCCGCCTACGCCGAGACCGAACGCAGCGTCTCCCGGCTGGCGGCCGGCGCAGCGGTGCAGGCAACCCGCCGAAGTCTGCTGCTGCCGGTGATCCGCGACACCCAGTGCGGGTTCAAGGGCTTCACGGCGCCGTGGGCGCAGCGGGTCTTCGCCAAGACCACCGTCGATGGATTCGCCTTCGACGTCGAGGTGCTCTATCTGGCCCGCCGATTGGGCGCTCGGGTCGTCGAGATGCCGGTCGCGGTCGACTTCCGGGACGAGTCCACCTTCGACGTCTCGCGTCACCTCAAACCGTTCCTCGGGGACATCTGGCGGGTCCGCAAGAACGCCTGGCGAGGCCGCTACTCCTGAGAATCAGGGGCTGCTTTTGCGCAGCGCCGCGGCGAACATCGCGTCGGTGCCGTGCCGGTGCGGCCATAGCTGGACGGACGAGCCGACCCCCAGGTCGGCAACCGGTTCGAAAAGGGGCCGAGTGTCCAGGGCCGTCACGGGCTGGCGGCGCAACGCATCCGCCACCACCCCGACCGTCTCGGCCAGGTGCGGCGAACAGGTCGAATACAGCACCACACCACCCGGTCTGGTCAGCCCGATCGCGGCGGCCAGCAGTTCCCGCTGCAGTTTGGCCAACGCCGGCACGTCGGCGGGGGTCCGTCGCCACCGGGCCTCCGGCCGGCGGCGCAGCGCACCGAGTCCGGTGCACGGAACGTCGACCAGGACGCGGTCGAAACTCTCTGCAGCAAGGTGGGTTTCACGTCCGTCGGCCACCAGAACCTGCACCGGCAGACCCACGGTGTTCTGCTCGACCAGTTCGGCGCGACGAGGATTCGGTTCGACCGCGGTCACGGTCGCATCCCGCTGGGCGGCGATGGCCGCGATGAGTGCGGTCTTGCCGCCGGGTCCGGCACACAGATCCAGCCACCGGCCGCCGTCCTGGCCGGTCAGCGGAGCCAGGGTGAGTGCCCGGGCCACCAACTGGCTGCCCTCGTCCTGCACCAGAGCCCGGCCATCGCGCAGCGCGGCCAGCTTTCCGGGGTCACCGCCCCGGAGGTACACCGCGTACGGCGAGTACCGGCCCACCTGCCCGCCCACGGTCTCGGCCAGTTCCGCGGCGGTCATCACCCCCGGCCGGGCCGCCAGATGAACGGCCGGGCGGGCGTCGTCGGCGGCCAGCGCGGCGTCCAGTTCGCCGGACTCGGCGCCCAGGGCGTCGGCGAACGCCTGCGCGATCCACCGGGGGTGCGCATGCACGAACGCGGTGTGTCCCACCGGGTCGGCCGCAGCGGGCGGTGCCAGCTCGGCGACCCAGGAGCTCTCGTCGCGGCGGGAGATCGCCCGCAGGACGCCGTTGACGAATCCGGCACGAGCCGAATCGAACTCGATCCCGGCCTGTTCCACCGTGGTCGACACCGCCGCGTGCTGGGCGACATTGGTGCGCAGCAACTGGTAGGCCCCGAGCCGGAGCAGATCCAGCAGCACCGGATCGATCTGTTCGACCGATCGGCCGGCCGCGGCTGCGATCACCGCATCCAGCAGGCCCCGGCAACGGCAGGTGCCGTAGGTCAGTTCGGTGGCGAAGGCGGCGTCCCGGCCGGTGATCCCACGGTCGGCCAGCAATGCAGGCAACGCCAGGTTGGCGTAGGCGTCCCGTTCGGTGACCGCCCGCAGCACGTCAAAGGCGGCCCGCCGGGCCGGGTCGAGTTCGGCACGCGGTGCACGTCTGCGTTGATTCATCGGGCACTCACCGGGCACTCACCGGGCACTCATCGGGGCTTCATCGGGCGTGGACCTCTGCGGGCAGGCGTGCACCGCGGGCCCAGTCCGCGGCCGCCATCAACTTCTTCCCGGGCGGCTGCACCTGGCCCAGCCGGATCGGTTCCGAGCCGGTTCCCACCCGGACTCCGGCGCGGTCCACGCGGATCTCGCCGGGGGACAACGGATCCGAATCGGAGGCGACGCTGACCGGGCCGAGTTTGACCCGAAGCTCGCCGATCGTCGTCCACGCGCCGGGGTTGGGGGTGTACGCCCGGATCCGACGCTCGATGACATGGGCGGGCAGATCCCAACGCACCCGGGCCTGCTCGACGGTGATTTTGGGGGCCGTGCTGACACCGTCCGCCGGCTGGGGAACAGCGGCGAGCGAACCGTCGGCGATACCGTCGAGGGTCGCTTCCAGCAGCGCCGCCCCCGCCGCCGACAGTCGCTCCAGCAGGTCTCCAGTGGTGTCGGAGGGCCGAATGGCTTCAGTGAGCACGCCGAACACCGGCCCGGCGTCCAGTTCGGGCACGATGCGGAAAGTGGTTGCGCCGGTGACGGTGTCACCCGCGGCGATCGCAGCCTGCACCGGTGCCGCGCCGCGCCAGGCCGGCAGCAGCGAGAAGTGCAGGTTCACCCAGCCGTGGACCGGGACGGCCAGCAGCTCAGGACTCAGCAGGGCGCCGTAGGCGACGACCGCACAGCACTCCGGTGACAGCGCGGCCAGTTCGGCGGCGAACTCCGCCGAGTTGGGCCGGGTGGGACGCAGCACCGGGATCCCGGCATCCAGCGCAAGCTGCGCCACCGGCGAGGGCGCCGGCTTTCCGCGGCGGCCGGCCGCCGCATCCGGCCGGGTGAGAACCGCGATGACCTCGTGGCGCGGCGAGTCGATCAGGCGCTGCAGAGACGGCAGCGCCGGCGCCGGCGTGCCGGCGAAAACGATTCGCATTCCTCTACTTCGCGAAGATCGTCTTCGCGCAAGCGCTCATCGCGGCACCTGATAGAAG
>VERS01000278.1 GCA_018882545.1 Mycobacterium sp. | reverse complement strand
GCTGACGATGGTGACCGGCCCGGCGTACTCGGCTTTGCGCAACTGTTCGGCGATCCGGGCGGCGGCCAGCCCGCCGCCGACGATCACCACACCGTTAGTGCTCACGAGGTGTTCTTACACGACCCGCACGGCGGGGCTGCCGGGGTGGGCATAATCAGCGGATGACGACGGGGGTCACCCTGACCGAGCAGATGCTGCGGCGGCGCCCGGTGATCGGCGCCCCGGTGGCGCACGGCGCATCGGAAAACCTCAAACGCTCGATCGGAACCTTCCAGCTGACGATGTTCGGTGTCGGTGCGACGGTGGGCACCGGCATCTTCTTCGTGCTGTCCCAGGCGGTGCCCGAGGCCGGGCCGAGCATCCTGATCTCGTTTCTCGTCGCCGGGATAGCAGCGGGGCTGGCCGCGATCTGCTACGCCGAACTCGCCTCGGCCGTGCCGGTGGCCGGGTCCACCTACTCCTACGCCTACACCACGCTCGGCGAGGTGGTCGCGATGGTGGTGGCGGCCTGCCTGTTGCTGGAGTACGGGGTGTCCACCGCAGCGGTGGCGGTGGGCTGGAGTCAGTACATCAACAAACTCGCCGACAACTTCCTCGGCGGGCATCTCCCGCAAGCGCTTTCGGCCGCGCCGTGGGACGTCAACCCCGGTCTGATCAACCTGCCGGCGGTGATCCTCGTGATGCTGTGTGCGGTGCTGCTGATCCGCGGCGCCAGCGAGTCGGCCAGAGTCAACGCGATCATGGTGCTGATCAAGCTCAGCGTGCTCGCGATGTTCGCGGTGATCGCGTTCACCGCCTTCGACACCGACCGCTTCGCTGACTTCGCACCGTTCGGCGTCGCCGGGATCGGGTCGGCAGCCGGCACCATCTTCTTCTCCTACATCGGCCTGGACGCGGTCTCCACGGCGGGCGACGAGGTGAAGAACCCGCAGCGCACCATGCCGAGAGCGATCATCGCCGCACTGCTCACCGTGACGGTGGTCTACCTACTGGTCGCCGTCGCCGCACTCGGCGCGCAGGCGTGGCCGGACTTCAAGGAGCAGGAGGCCGGCCTGGCCACAATCCTCGACCGCGTCACCGGCGCGAACTGCTGGGGAACCGTGCTAGCCGCCGGCGCGGTAATCTCGATCTTCTCGGTGACCCTGGTGACCCTCTACGGCCAGACCCGCATCCTGTTCGCCATGGGCCGCGACGGACTGTTGCCCTCGGTGTTCGCCCGGGTTGACCCCAGGACCATGACGCCACGCAACAACACCATCATCGTCGCGATCGTGGTGGCCCTACTGGCCGGCTTCGTCCCGCTGGACTACCTGGCCGATCTGGTGTCCATCGGCACTTTGACCGCGTTCATCGTCGTCGCCCTCGGGGTCATGATCCTGCGCCGGCGCGAACCCGATCTACCCCGCGGATTCCGCGTCCCCGGCTACCCGGTCACCCCTGTGCTGACGATCATCGCCTGCGCTTACATCTTGTTCAGCCTGCAGTGGTACACCTGGCTGGCCTTCATCCTGTGGGTGTCGGTGGCGCTGGCCTTCTACTTCCTGTGGAGCCGGCACCACAGTGCGCTCAACCCCGGAACGGTGCGGACGTCGGATATCACCGGAGTGGACGTGATCCCCCCACGGGAGGACGAACAGTGAGCGTGGTCGTCGGATACCTCGCCGGGAAGAGCGGCACCGCCCCGCTGCATTTGGCCGCGACCCTTGCGCGGACCCTGCGCACCTCGCTCGTGGTGGCCAGCATCGTGCCCCGGCCCTGGACGTTCCCTTCCACTGCGCGGGTCGACGCCGAGTACGCGGCCTGGGCTGACCAACTCGCGGCGGATTCGGCCAAGGAGGCCGAACGGGAGCTGCTGAGCATCGCTCCGGGGGCGGAGGTCGCGTTCCACAGCCACGCACACCGCTCGGTGTCGGGGGGGCTGATCGAGGTGGTCTCCGAACTCGACGCCGAAATGCTGGTGCTGGGTTCCTCGGCGTACGGGCGACACGGCCAGGTTGTCGTCGGGTCGACCGCCGACCGGCTGTTGCACTCGGCCCCGGTGCCGGTGGCGATCGCCCCGCGCGGCTACCGCAGCCCGCGCGGCGGCGTCCTGACCCGGATCACCTGCGGGTATCCCGGCACCCCGGAGTCGCTGGAGATGGTGCGACGGGTCACCGCAATGGCCGAGCGGGTTGAGTTGCCGGTGCGGGTGATCACCTTCGCCGTGCGTGGGCGCACCATGTACCCGCCAGAGGTGGGTTTGCACGCCGAGGACTCGATTCTGGCCGCCTGGGAGTCCCAGGCCGCCGAGATGTTGTCGGCGCTACGCACCGACGGGGTGGTGGGCGAAGACGTGGCCCTGCAGGTGGTCAGCGGTAACGACTGGGGTGAGGCGATCGACGACGCCGAGTGGCAGGACGGCGAGGTTCTCGCCCTGGGGACCTCCCCGCGCGGGGAGATCGCATACGTCTTCCTGGGCACCCGGGGCACCAAGATCATGCGGGTCAGTCCGGTGCCGGTGCTGGTGCTCCCGGGCTGAGACTCCCCGGCCCCCTTCCGCGAGCCCCGGCCCCTCTCCGCGAGCCCGGCCCCTCTCTCCGCGAGCAGACACAAAAGTTCCCGACACGCCGGAGTTTCGGGGACCTTTGTGTCTGCTCGCGGGTTGGCAGCAGGCGGGTTGGCAGCACCCACCGACGCGACTCAGTACTTCATCACGCCGCGGTCCACCGAGATCTGCGAGCCCGACAGCAGACCCGAGCGGTCCCCGGCCAGCCACACCACCACCTCGGCGGCCTCCTCGGCGGACATGAAGTCGCTGCGTTTGGCTGCCTTGGAGGTCTTCGCCGGCGGCTGGTAGGGCATCGGGGCGAAGCTGTGCAGGAAACTGGGGTGCTTGCCCAGCACCGCCAGCATCGCGTCGTTCTGGATCATCGGCGTCGCGATCGAGTAGGGGTGAATCGAATTGACCCGGATGCCGTACTCGCCCAGTTCGATGGCCAGCGTGTTCGTCATCGACGTCAGGCCGTGTTTGGAGGCCGCGTAGTGCCCGTTGCCCGGGGTCGCCTTCAGCCCGGCTGAGGAGCTCACGATGATGATCGAGCCGCCGTTACCCGCCTCGATCATCGCCGGAATAACTGCCCGCAGGGTGCGCCAGGTGCCGGTGAGGTTGACGTCGATGACGGTGTTCCATTGCTCGTCGGACAATTCCCACAGCCTGCCCCAGCTGAGCACGCCGGCATTGGCCACCAGAACGTCGAGCCGACCGAACCGCTCGACGCCGTCGGCGACCAGTCGGCGCAGCGCGTCGTCGTCGCGGATGTCCAGGGTCCGGGACAGCACGGCCCGGCCCTCGGCTTCGACCAGCCGGGCGGTCTCGGCGAGGTCGTCGGGCGTGGCCCCGGGGTAGGGAATGGTATCGGAGACCGGGGCGCAGATATCGCAGACGATCACGTCGGCGCCCTCCCTGGCCAGCCGCACCGCGTAGGCGCGGCCCTGCCCGCGCGCGCCCCCGGTCACGAATGCGACCCGCCCCGCCAGATCACCCACGCGCTGTTCCTTCCGCCGGTCCCCGGGTCAGGCTAGCAAGAAACTGAAACGTGTTTCAGTTTCTTACGCGACGGCGCAACACCCCTAGACGACAAAGCGGCGCCCGTCACGCTGACGGGCGCCGCTTTGTTCCGACTGGACCTACTTGACGATCTTGGTCACCCGGCCGGCGCCGACGGTGCGGCCACCCTCACGGATGGCGAACCGCAGACCCTCGTCCATGGCGACGGGCTGGATCAGCTTCACCGAAATGTCGGTGTTGTCGCCGGGCATCACCATCTCCGTACCCTCCGGCAGCGTCACGACGCCGGTCACGTCGGTGGTGCGGAAGTAGAACTGCGGACGGTAGTTGTTGAAGAACGGCGTGTGCCGGCCACCCTCGTCCTTGGACAGGATGTAGACGCTGCCCTCGAACTCGGTGTGCGGGGTGGTGGTGCCGGGCTTGACAATGACCTGACCGCGCTCGACGTCCTCGCGCTTGACGCCGCGGACCAGCAGACCGACGTTGTCACCGGCCTGACCCTGGTCGAGCAGCTTGCGGAACATCTCCACACCGGTGACCGTGGTCTTGGTGACGCCCGGCCGGATGCCGACGATCTCAACCTCTTCGTTGACGTTGACCACGCCACGCTCGACACGGCCGGTCACCACGGTGCCGCGACCGGTGATGGTGAAGACGTCCTCGACGGGCATCAGGAACGGCTTGTCGGTGTCGCGGACCGGGTCCGGGATCGACTCGTCGACGGCGTCCATCAGATCCTCGACGCTCTTGACCCACTTCGGGTCCCCCTCGAGGGCCTTGAGCGCCGACACCCGGATCACGGGCGCGTCCTCGTCGAACTCCTGGGCGGCCAGCAGTTCGCGGACCTCCAGCTCGACGAGTTCGAGG
>VERS01000277.1 GCA_018882545.1 Mycobacterium sp. | reverse complement strand
GTCTGGTGGAGCTGTGGGACACCGTTGTCCGACACCGCCAGACCCTCTCCGCGGCCGGGGAGTTCGAGGCCCGGCGTCGTGCCCAGCAGGTCGACTGGACCTGGGCCATGGTTCGGGACACAGTCGTCGACCGGGTGCTGAACCACCCCGGGGTCAGAGAGATCCGGGCCGAGGTCGAACGGAAGGTTCGCGACGGACAGATCACCCCCGCGCTTGCGGCCCAGCAGATTCTGGACGCCGCACAGTAGCCCGCCGCGCTGCGGCAATCACAGATCGGCAACGATCCGGACCCACGCGGCGCGAAGGAAGGTAGCCTGACTATGTGATCCAGGCCACTGTCGGCAGCAGCCGTTTCACCCTGCCTCGCGGCGTCGGGGGCGCCGCCGACGCCAACTTCGCCTGGGCGGTTCGCGGATTCGCGGCCCTGTTCCCGCATCCGCGGTTGGGCGGCGGCGCGCTGGCGGTGTACCTCGACGGCAAGCCCGTCGTGGACATCTGGGCCGGCACCTGCGACCGCCGCGGCCGCCGGCAGTGGCAGGCCGACACCGCCCCGATGGTGTTCTCGGCCACCAAGGGAGTCGCCTCCACCGTCGTCCACCGCCTTGCCGATCGGGGCCTGATCGACTACGACGCCCCCGTGGCCGAGTACTGGCGGGAGTTCGGGGCCAACGGCAAGGCCGACATCACCGTGCGTGATGTGATGCGTCACCGCGCCGGGCTGTCCCACCTGCGCGGGGTCCGCCGGCGGGAACTCCTCGACCACCGGCACATGGAGGAGCGGATCGCCGCCTCCCCGGTCGGGCGGCACTTCGGCAAATCGGCCTACCACGCGCTGACCTACGGGTGGCTGCTGTCCGGTCTCGCGCGAGCGGTCACCGGAAAGGGCATGCGTGAGTTGATGCGCTCCGAGGTCGCCGCACCGCTGGACACCGACGGTGTCCACCTCGGCCGGCCACCGGGCGGTGCCCCCACCCACGCGGCGCGATTCGTCGGATCCCAGATGAACATCCCCAACCCGGTGTTCAACGCCCTCGCCCCCGCGATCGCCGGGCTGGAGCTGTCCGCGGCGTTCGGGACGATGTACTTCCCGGGAGTGAAACGACTTGTCCAGCGCGATGTTCCGCTGCTGGACACCGAACTGCCCTCAGCCAACGGGGTGATCACGGCGCGAGCGCTGGCCCGGATGTACGGCGCGATCGCCAACGGCGGAGTGATCGACGGTCGGCGGTTCCTCTCGGCCGACCGGGCCGCGATGCTCACCGGCCGGCGCAGCCTGCGGCCCGACCGCAACCTCATCGTTCCGCTGGCCTTCCACCTCGGGTACCACGGCCTGGCGATCCCCGGCGTGCTTCCCGGCTTCGGCCACGTCGGCCTGGCGGGCTCTTTCGGCTGGGCGATTCCCCAGGAGGGGCTGGCGTTCTCCTTCGTCCACAACCGGCTCCTCACCCCGTTGTCGGTCACCGACCAGACCTCGTTCGTGAGCATGGCCGCACTGGTGCGCCGCGGTGCGGCGGCGGCCCGAAAGGCGGGCTTCACCCCCGTGCCGGAGTTCGGTTCGCGCTACGCACCGGCGCTGCTCGGGGCGGCGGTCGGATGAGAGCAGGGCTGCGGCAGTTACACTGACCTGCAGCGGCGTCGATCCGGCCATCACCGGGGAGCCTTCGGAAGAACGGCCGTCGGGCTTTGGCCCGCCCGGCCCACTAGAACCGAACGGGCGGGCCCGTCACAGCCTGCAATGAGCGACGCACGTCTGCGCGCGTGCGTAAGCGGGGTGGTACCGCGGCGCTCGCGCAACCCGCGCGCGTCGTCCCCGTGCTGGTAACCGGCACAGGAGGACCCGCACGTGACCCACACCTACCCGAAGCCCGCGAGTGGCGCGCCGGACTTCCCCGCGCTGGAACGCGACGTCCTCGACTACTGGGCATCCGACGACACCTTCCGGGCCAGCGTGCGACGGCGTGATGGGGCACCGGAATACGTCTTCTACGACGGGCCGCCGTTCGCCAACGGGCTGCCGCACTACGGACATCTGCTGACCGGATACGTCAAGGACATCGTCCCCCGGTACCGCACCATGCGGGGCTACAAGGTCGAGCGCCGGTTCGGCTGGGACACCCACGGCCTACCCGCCGAACTGGAGGTGCAACGCCAACTCGGCATCACCGACAAAGCCCAGATCGAGGCCATGGGCATCGAGAAGTTCAACCAGGCCTGCCGGGACTCGGTGCTGCGCTACACCAACGAGTGGCGTGCCTACGTGACCCGCCAGGCCCGTTGGGTGGACTTCGACAACGACTACAAGACGCTGGACCTGTCGTTCATGGAGTCGGTGCTGTGGGCATTCAAGCAGTTGTGGGACAAGGGTCTGGCCTACCAGGGTGTGCGGGTGCTGCCGTACTGCTGGAACGACGAGACCCCGCTGTCCAGCCACGAGTTGCGGATGGACGACGACGTCTACCAGCGCCGCCAGGATCCCGCCATCACCGTCGGCTTCCGGATCACCGAACCGGCCTCCGAACTCGACGGCGCTCATCTTCTGATCTGGACCACCACACCGTGGACGCTGCCGTCCAACCAGGCTGTCGCGGTCAATCCCGAGGTGGACTACGTGGTCGTCTCGGCCGACGGTCGCCGCTATCTGATGGCCCGCGCGCGGTTAGCCGCCTATGCCCGGGAACTGGGGGAGGAGCCGCAGATCCTCGGTGACTACCGCGGCGCGCAGTTGCTGGGCCTGCGGTATGCGCCGCCGTTCCCGTACTTCGCCGACTCGCCGAACTCCTTCCAGGTGCTGCGCGGCGACTTCGTCACCACCGAGGAGGGCACCGGTGTGGTGCACATGGCTCCGGCCTACGGCGAGGACGACAAAGCCACCACCGACACCGTCGGCATCACTCCGGTGACCCCGGTGGACGCCAAGGGCCGCTTCGACGCCTCGGTGCCGGACTACCGGGGCCAGCATGTCTTCGAGGCCAACGCCCAGATCATCCGGGACCTCAAGAACGGCACCGGGCCGGCGGCGGTCAACTCCCCGGTGCTGATCCGCCACGAAACCTACGACCACCCCTACCCGCACTGCTGGCGGTGCCGCAACCCGCTGATCTACCGGGCGGTGTCGTCGTGGTTCGTGCAGGTCACCGAATTCCGGGACCGCATGGTGGAACTCAACGACCAGATCACCTGGTATCCCGAGCATGTCAAGGACGGTCAGTTCGGCAAATGGCTGGCCGGCGCCCGGGACTGGTCGATTTCGCGGAACCGGTACTGGGGTACCCCGATTCCGGTGTGGGTCTCCGACGACCCGGCCTACCCGCGCATCGACGTCTACGGCAGTCTCGACGAACTGATGCGCGATTTCGGGGTGCGGCCGACCAACCTGCACCGGCCCTACATCGACGAGTTGACCCGGCCCAACCCCGACGATCCGACCGGGGCGGCGACAATGCGCCGCATCGAGGACGTCTTCGACGTGTGGTTCGACTCCGGGTCGATGCCCTACGGGCAGGTGCACTACCCGTTCGAGAATCAGGATTGGTTCGCGGGAGTCGATTCCGTCGACCCTGACAAGCACGTCGACGGCCATTTCCCCGGCGACTTCATCGTCGAGTACATCGGGCAGACCCGGGGCTGGTTCTACACCCTGCATGTCCTGGCGACCGCGCTGTTCGACCGTCCTGCCTTCTCGACGTGCGTGAGTCACGGAATCGTTCTCGGCGACGACGGCCAGAAGATGTCGAAGAGCCTTCGCAACTATCCGGACCCGATGCAGGTGTTCGACACCTATGGAGCGGATGCAATGCGCTGGTATCTGCTGTCGTCTGCGATCCTGCGTGGCTCGGATTTTTCCGTGACCGAACACGGAATTCGCGACACGGTTCGTCAGGTGCTCCTTCCTTTCTGGAATTCCTGGTATTTCTTGAGCCTCTATGCAAATGCAGAGGGTGTTCGGGGAAGTGTCGACACATCCTCGAGTCACGTTCTTGATCGCTACATCTTGGCAAAGACGAGAAGCCTCATCGAATGCGTCACTCAAGACCTCGATGCCTACGATCTGTTCTCCGCATGCGTTCGAGTTCGAGACTTTCTCGATGTCCTGACCAATTGGTACATCCGGCGTTCTCGGGATCGCTTCTGGAGTGGAGAAACCGAGGCTGTGAACACTCTGCACACGACTCTGGTCGTTCTGTGTCGAGTCACGGCACCTCTCCTGCCCCTTCTGACCGACGAGATATATCGGGGTCTCGTTCCCGATCAGAGTGTGCACCTCACCGACTGGCCCATCCCGGACGAACTCCCATCCAACGACGCACTCGTGACCGCAGTGGATCGAGTGAGAGATGTGTGCTCGGTCGCCCTTTCGATCCGTAAGAGCAATTCGCTGAGGGTGAGATTGCCATTGGCGTCGTTGACGGTGTCACACCC
>VERS01000276.1 GCA_018882545.1 Mycobacterium sp. | reverse complement strand
TCTTCGACGACTACGCCCATCACCCTACCGAGGTGCAAGCGGCTCTGACTGCGCTGCGCACAGTGGCTCGCCAGGATCCCGCCGGCCGGCCCACCGCCAACGGAGGTCGCAGCATCGTCGTCTTTCAGCCGCACTTGTATTCCCGCACAAAGGCGTTCGCGCGGGAATTCGCTGCCGCCCTGGACATCGCCGACAAGGTCTTCGTGCTGGACGTGTACGCGGCCCGCGAACAGCCGATGACCGGTGTCAGCGGAGCCACCGTCGCCGGACACGTCACTGTGCCGGTTCGTTACCTGCCGGACTTCTCCGCGGTGGCACAGGTGGTGGCCGCCGAGGCCATCCCCGGGGACGTCGTGGTGACCATGGGTGCCGGGGACGTCACCATGCTGGGCCCGGAGATCATTGCCGCGCTGCGGGCCCGCACCGGTGAGCAGGGGCCGCACCGATGACGCCGGTCCCGCCCGAGACAGCCACGACCCCGGCCGAGGAGGTCGCGGACCTCGGTGTCGGGCAGGCCCCGGCCGAATCCGAGGCCGACGCCGAGGCGTCGGGCGCCCCGGAGGTTGCGGTGCTCGACGTCGAGGGTCCGCGCCGACGGGCACGCCGGGAGCGCGCTGAGCGCCGGGTGGCCCAGCAGCGGGCGATGGCGATCGAGATGGCCCGCCGCGAAGCCAAGCGCCGGGCCCGCGGACAGACCGGGCTGGAGCCATCCCGGGAGGCCACCCGCGAGGTCAGGGGACTCAAGCCCGTCCTGTGGACGGTTCTGCTCACGCTGCTCAGCGTGGCGATGGGCCTGGTGCTCTACTTCACCCCGCTGATGTCGGCCAGGTCTCTGGCGATCGTGGGTACCGGAGCGGTGCCGACCGAGGAGGTCGCGGCCGCCGCCGCCGTCCGACTGGGCACCCCGTTGCTGCAGATCGACACCGATGAGGTTGCGGACCGGGTGGCCGGCATCCGACGGGTCGCCAGCGTCCGGGTTCAGCGCGAGTATCCGTCCGCCGTCCGGATCACCGTCCTCGAGCGAATCCCTCTGGCGTTCAGAGACTTCCCGGATGGTCCGCATCTGTTCGACCGGGACGGCGTCGACTTCGCCACGGCACCCCCGCCGCCGGGCCTGGCTTACCTCGATGTCGACAATCCCGGCCCGGCCGATCCGCCAACCCGGGCCGCCATGCAGGTGATGACCGCCCTGCGGCCCGAGGTCATCGCCCAGGTCGCCCGCGTGGCGGCACCATCGGTCGCCTCGGTGACCCTGACCCTGCACGATGGCCGCACGGTGGTCTGGGGCACCACCGACCACACCGACGAGAAGGCGGAGAAGTTGACCGCACTGCTCACCCAACCCGGACGCGTGTACGACGTGTCCAGTCCGGATCTGCCCACCGTCCAGTGATGCCGGGCGGGAAATTTCCACCCGACACGCGGGCGCGCCTCCCACATCCCCGGCGCACCGGTTCTACGGTTCTGGTAGCGGACAACTTGACATAACTCTAAGCCTCTGGTTGAGGTTGAGAGTTTGCCCCAGGTCACGCCGAGGAGCCCGAGTCCCACCACCGGAGGAAGACCAGACCGATGACCCCCCCGCACAACTATCTCGCCGTCATCAAGGTCGTCGGTATCGGCGGTGGCGGCGTCAACGCCGTCAACCGGATGATCGAGCAGGGACTCAAAGGCGTCGAGTTCATTGCCATCAACACCGACGCCCAGGCGCTGCTGATGAGCGACGCCGACGTCAAACTCGATGTGGGCCGGGACTCCACCCGCGGGCTCGGCGCCGGGGCCGACCCCGACGTCGGCCGTAAGGCGGCCGAAGACGCCAAGGACGAGATCGAGGAGCTCCTGCGGGGCGCCGACATGGTCTTCGTCACCGCCGGCGAGGGTGGCGGAACCGGCACCGGTGGCGCGCCGGTGGTAGCCAACATGGCCCGCAAGCTGGGCGCCCTGACGGTCGGCGTGGTGACCCGGCCGTTCTCCTTCGAGGGTAAACGGCGGGCCGCTCAGGCCGAAGCGGGCATCGCCGCACTGCGGGAAAGCTGCGACACCCTGATCGTCATTCCCAACGACCGCCTGCTGCAGATGGGCGATGCGGGGGTCTCGCTGATGGATGCCTTCCGCAGCGCGGACGAGGTGCTGCTCAACGGGGTGCAGGGGATCACCGATCTGATCACCACACCTGGCCTGATCAACGTCGACTTCGCCGACGTCAAGGGCGTCATGAGTGGCGCGGGCACCGCCCTGATGGGCATCGGCTCGGCCCGCGGCGACGGCCGGGCGCTCAAGGCGGCGGAGATGGCCATCAACTCCCCACTGCTCGAGGCGTCGATGGAGGGCGCCCAGGGTGTGCTGATGTCTATCGCCGGCGGCAGTGACCTGGGGCTCTTCGAGATCAACGAGGCGGCCTCGCTGGTCCAGGAGGCGGCCCATACCGACGCCAACATCATCTTCGGCACCGTGATCGACGACTCCCTCGGGGACGAGGTCCGCGTGACGGTGATCGCCGCGGGCTTCGACGCCAACAGCGCCAGCCGCAAGCCCATCATCATCGGCGAGGCCACCACCGGCCCGGCCACCAGCACCGAGGAGGCGGTGACCATCGAGTCGGCGCCTGCAGTGTCCGCGGCGCCGGTGCCGCCCCCGCCGACGGTGTCCACGACCCACACCTTCGCCCCTGCCAGCGCCGGACACGTGAGCAGCTCCTCACTGTTCGATCCGCTGGAGCCGCTGACTGCCGTTTCATCGCGCACCAACGGCTCATCGCACTTCGGCGACGAGGATGATGATGTCGATGTGCCGCCGTTCATGCGGCACTGAGGCCAGCCCGCAGAGCGGGACCGCAGGACCGTGACCGTGCGTATCCGCCGCGTCACCACCACCCGGTCGGGCGGAGTGTCCCAGTCCCCATACGACTCGTTCAACCTCGGTGACCACGTCGGCGACGATCCGTCGGCCGTGGCCGCCAACCGAGCCCGGCTAGCCGCCGCGATCGGGCTGCCCGCGGATCATGTGATCTGGATGAACCAGGTCCATTCGGCTCACGTCGAGGTCGTCGACGCACCCCGGACCAGAGCCTTCGACGCCACCGACGCGCTGGTGACCAGCACCACGCGGCTGGCGCTGGCCGTGGTGACCGCCGACTGCGTACCGGTTCTGCTCGCCGATGCCGCTGCCGGAGTGGTCGGAGCCGCCCACGCCGGCCGGGTGGGGGCCGCCGATGGCGTGGTGCTGCGCACCCTGGAGGCGATGCTTGCCGCCGGCGCCCGTGCCCAGGACGTCTCGGCACTGCTCGGCCCGTCGGTCAGCGGATCCAACTACGAGGTGCCCGACGAGATGGCCGCCGCGGTCGAGGCCCGGCTGCCGGGCAGTCGGACGACCACCGGTCGCGGCACGCCGGCGTTGGATCTGCGGGCCGGCATTGCCCGCCAACTCCGCGCGGCCGGGGTGCGGGCGATCGATATCGACCCCCGGTGTACCGCGGCCGACCCCACCCTGTTCAGCCACCGGCGAGACAACCCCACCGGGCGGCTGGCCTCCCTCGTGTGGATGGAGTGACGGAAGTGTCGGTGACCGGGAGCGCGAATGATCGGGTGGGGGAGTTGACCGCGTCCCTGGCGGCGTTGCGGTCCCGGCTGGCCCGGGCTGCCCAGGCCGTCGGCCGGTCGACCGAGGGCATCGCGTTGCTGCCGATCACCAAATTCTTCCCGGCCAGCGACGTCGCGATCCTGTGGCGGCTGGGATGCCGGGCGTTCGGGGAGTCCCGCGACCAGGAGGCGGTCGCGAAGATCTCCGAATTTTCCCGACTGGTCCCGGATTCCGGTCCCGTTCGCTGGGAAATGGTCGGCCAGATCCAGCGCAACAAGGCCAGAAGCATTGCCGGTTGGGCAGATGCCGTCCACTCGGTGTCCACCGACCGGGTGGCCGAGGCCCTGGATAAGGGCGCCCGGCAGGCGCTGGGCGACGGCCGCCGCAGTCGGCCGCTGCGGGTGTTCGTACAGATCAGCCTCGACGGCGACACCAGCCGAGGCGGGATCGCTATCGCCGACCGGGCTGCGGTGGACCGGATCTGTGCGCAGATCGCCGGTTCGACCGGCCTGGATCTGGTCGGCCTGATGGCGGTGCCCCCACTGGATGCCGATCCCGACGCCGCCTTCGCAGCGCTCTCCGATGAGCACGACCGCATCCGGCGCACCTACCCGGACGCCACCGAACTGTCCGCCGGGATGTCCGATGACCTCGAGGCGGCCGTGCGACACGGTTCGACATGTGTGCGTGTCGGTACGGCGCTTATGGGCGGCCGTCCTCTAACGTCTCCCTGAGTAGTCACTCCAGTCACAGGTTCATCACGAACACCTAGCACCCCAGACATCCACTCAGCTTCAGAAGGGTCACCACGATGAGCACTCTGCACAAGGTCAAGGCCTACTTC
>VERS01000275.1 GCA_018882545.1 Mycobacterium sp. | reverse complement strand
GGCCGACACTGTCCAGGCGGTCAGCGCCAGCCCGAGTAGACCGCAGACCACGGCCGCGATCGGCGTCCACTGCGGGGCCAGGCCGGCGACGATACGGCCCAGGCTCAGCGACATCCCGGCGCCGAACCCGGCGCCGACCAGGGTGCTCAGCCGGTTCTCCAGTCCCGGCCGGTGGCGCGCCGGTAGGCGGGCCTGCACAGCAAAGTCCGACCAGCCGCAGGGGTCGACCGGCAGACCGAGGTCTGCCAGCCGCCCGCCTACAGCCGCATCCAGGTCTGCGGTGACCTGACGGGCTTGTCGATGCACCTGCTCGTCGAACGTCCGGACGGTGCGGCGGGAGAGCCCCGCCGCTTGCGCCGACAGGCCATCGCGCAGGGCGGCGCACATCGCCCGCGCCTGACCGCTCAGTTGTACCCGCGCCAACTGGATGTGTCCGCGCAGGGACGGCGGGGGCGGCGGGGTCGGCGGAATCACGAGGCCCTCCGGAACGCCCCCCGCCGCCGCCCACAGTCGCAGCGAACCCCGTGCGACGTCCCGACCGCACGAGCGGTGCAGAGCCGGCACCGGCCTGCAGCTGTAGCGGTGCCAGTGCACCGCGTTGCGCAGGTGGGCCGCCGCGTCCTGCCCGGCATCCACCCGCAGTCCGGCATCCCGCAACACCTGCGCGGCGGCGTGCATTCGGGCCACCACCACCGCATCGGACGGGTAAGGCTCCACCGAGCCATCGTGACAGCCGACGCCCGCTGGTGCGATTCACCCGGCAAGGCAACTGTTGGGTATCAATCTGCGCCGCGATGCGGGGATCCGGCCGCAGATGGGCCACCATAGAGCGATGCATGCGCAGCGCCCGGGTTCAGTCATGCCCCCCGCTGCGGACGGCCCCGCCGTCGCGCAGCATCAGCGGCGCGTGACCAGTTTCCGTTCACGGCGGTCCGCCCTGACCGAGGCCCAGCAGGAGGTCTGGGAACGGTTGTGGCCGACCCTGGGCCGGTCCGCCGTCACCGACCCCGCCGAACCGCTGGACGTCGCGGCCTGGTTCGGCCGAAGCGATGCGGCTCTCGTCTGTGAGATCGGCTGCGGTACCGGTACTTCCACGACGGCGATGGCCAAGGCCGAACCCGATGTCGACGTCATCGCCGTTGAGGTCTACCGCCGTGGTCTGGCGCAGCTGCTCAGCGCGATCGACCGCGAGTCGGTACCGAACATTCGGCTCATCCGCGGTGACGGGGTCGACGTCCTCGAACAGCTCATCGCCCCGTCGACGCTGACCGCGGTGCGGGTCTTCTTCCCCGACCCGTGGCCCAAATCACGCCACCACAAAAGGCGGCTGCTGCAGCCCACGACCATCGCACTGATCGCCGACCGGCTACGTCCCGGCGGCGTCCTGCACGTCGCGACCGACCATGCCGGCTATGCCGAGCAGATCGCCACGGCCGGTGACGCCGA
The DNA here is from genome assembly GCA_018882545.1 of Mycobacterium sp. Taxonomy (GTDB): domain Bacteria; phylum Actinomycetota; class Actinomycetes; order Mycobacteriales; family Mycobacteriaceae; genus Mycobacterium. The sequence continues at coordinate 2,989 of VERS01000275.1, read as the reverse complement.
TCCGCGGCTGCGCCGATGGCTCCCCGAGCCGGCAGCACCTCCGGCGGGCCCGGAATTGCCCGTCTCCGTGCGGCGCCCCCCCACCAAGTACGAGACTAGGGCCCATCAGCTGGGCAACGCCGTCGCCGAACTGATCTGGACGAGGGTCTAGGGGGTGGACACGGCAATGACAATCATCGAAGACGAGTCCGCGGCGCCGACGCCCGACAGCGGGCCGCCCGAAACCAGTGGACAACCGGCGGCCAAACGGGTTCTGCTGGTGTGGGATGCACCCAACCTGGACATGGGGCTCGGCGCGATCCTGGGCGGCCGGCCGACGGCGGCCCACCGCCCCCGCTTCGACGCCCTCGGCCGCTGGCTGCTGGCCCGCACCGCGGATCTTGCCGCCGGCGAGCCGGAGGTGCCGGTCGAGCCGGAGGCGACGGTGTTCACCAACATCGCTCCGGGCAGTGCGGACGTCGTCCGACCGTGGGTGGAGGCGCTGCGCAACGTCGGCTACGCCGTTTTCGCCAAACCTAAGGTCGACGACGACAGCGACGTCGACGCCGACATGCTGGCCCACATCGCGCTGCGGGCGCGTGAAGGTCTGGCCGGGGTCCTGGTGGCCTCGGCCGACGGGCAGGCCTTCCGGCAACCGCTGGAGGACATCGCGCGCTCGGGCACCCCGGTCAGCGTGCTGGGATTTCGCGAACACGCCAGCTGGGCGTTAGCGTCGGATACCTTGGAATTCGTCGATTTGGAGGACATTCCCGGTGTTTTCCGCGAGCCCTTGCCACGGATCGGCTTGGATTCGCTACCAGAACAGGGGGCGTGGCTGCAGCCCTTCCGGCCGCTGTCCGCGTTGTTGACCTCGAGACTGTAAAGCGAGACGGTAAACGGGGCTGTACACCACAGTCGCTCGGCCGTCGTTGAGTCTCAGTAAGGAGATCGAGTGTTCGCCTGGTGGGGCCGAACCGTTTACCGGTACCGATACATCGTTATCGGTCTCATGGTCTTGTTGTGCATCGGCGGCGGCATCTACGGCGTGAGCCTGGGCAAGCATGTCACCCAGAGCGGCTTCTACGACGAGGGCAGTCAGTCGGTGGAGGCCTCGCTGATCGCCGACGGGGCCTACGGCCGCGACACCTCGGGGCACATCGTGGCGATATACACCGCGCCGGAGGGCAAGACCGTCGACGATCCGGAGTTCACCAAGAAGATCTTGGACAATCTGGACCAGGCGCAGCGTGACCACCCCGACGAGATCCTGCGCTCCATCGGGTACTTCAGGAGCCCCGAGCTGCTGTCGAATATGGCCGACGCCGAAAAGAAGCACGCCTTCATGTCGATCCAGCTCAAAGGCGACGACGACGACACCATCCTGAACAACTACAAGAAGGTCAAGGACAGCTTCAACATCGACGGTGTCGACGTGAAGCAGGCCGGCCTACAGCCGCTGGCCAATGAACTGACCGGCACCATCGGTGTGGATCAGCAGCGCGCGGAGGTGGCCGCAATCCCGCTGGTAGCGGTGCTGCTGTTCTTCGTCTTCGGCGGCGTGGTGGCCGCCAGCCTTCCGGCCATCATCGGCGGTCTGTCGATCCTGGGGGCGCTGGGGATCATGCGGCTGACCGCCGAGGTCACCCCGGTGCACTTCTTCGCCCAGCCGGTGGTCACCCTGATCGGCCTGGGCATCGCGGTGGACTACGGGCTGTTCATCGTCAGCAGGTTCCGCGAGGAACTCGCCGAGGGGTACGACACCCCGACGGCGGTGCGCCGAACCGTGATGACCTCGGGCCGAACGGTGATTTTCTCCGCGGTCATCATCGTGGCGTCATCGCTGCCGCTGCTGTTGTTCCCGCAGGGCTTCCTGAAGTCCATCACCTACGCGATCATCGCCTCGGTGATGCTGGCGGCGGTGCTGTCGATCACCATGCTGCCGGCCATCCTCGGCATCCTCGGGCCGAACGTCGACGCGCTGGGCGTCAACACCCTGCTGCGGGTGCCGTTCCTGCGTGACTGGCCGTTCTCCCGCAAGATCATCGACTGGTTCGCCGAGAAGACCCAGAAGACCAAGACGCGGGAAGAGGTCGAGCACGGCTTCTGGGGCAAGCTGGTCAACCGGGTGATGAAGCGGCCCGTGATGTTCGCCCTGCCGATCATTCTGATCATGATCGCGATGATCATCCCGCTCGGGAAGCTGTCGCTGGGCGGCATCAGCGAGAAGTACCTGCCGCCGACCAACTCGGTGCGCCTGGCGCAGGAGGAGTTCGACAAGATCTTCCCGGGCTTCCGCACCGAGCCGCTGACCCTGGTGATCAAGAACAACGACGGTCAGCCCGTGACCGATCAGCAGATCGCCGAAATCCGCAGCAAGGCAATGAGTATCAGCGGATTCACCGACCCGGACAACAATCCCGACGCGATGTGGAAGGAACGTCCCTATCTCGATGGGGCGTCGAAGAACCCGTCGGTGCGGGTGATCCAGAACGGTCTGGTGACCCGTAACGACGCGGCCAAGAAGATCACCGAACTGCGCGCGATCGTTCCCCCGAAGGGGCTGAATCTCTACGTCGGCGGCACCCCGGCTCTGGAACAGGACTCGATCCATTCGCTGTTCGCCAAACTGCCGCTGATGGTGCTGCTGCTGATCACCACGACCACGGTGCTGATGTTCCTGGCGTTCGGCTCGCTGGTGCTGCCGATCAAGGCGGCGCTGATGAGCGCGCTCACGCTGGGCTCCACGATGGGTGTGCTCACCTGGATGTTCGTCGAGGGCCACGGCTCCGGGCTGATGAACTACACGCCGCAGCCGCTGATGGCGCCGATGATCGGTCTGATCATCGCGGTGATCTACGGCCTGTCGACCGACTACGAGGTGTTCCTGGTCTCCCGCATGGTGGAGGCCCGCGACCGCGGCATGTCCACCACCGAGTCGATCCGGATCGGCACCGCCACGACCGGCCGGCTGATCACCGCGGCCGCCCTGGTGCTCGCGGTGGTGGCCGGA
>VERS01000002.1 GCA_018882545.1 Mycobacterium sp. | reverse complement strand
GCTCAAGCCGATCGCGCACCTGGGTGTGCGGACCCGCGACTTCGCCTTCACCGTGCATGGTCTGACCCCACCCGCCGAGCCGTTCCGGGTGGAGTTGACCGGTCCCGGCGGCGTGCTGTGGGTGTGGGGACCCGACGACGCCGCCCAGCGGGTCACCGGCTCGGCTTTTGACTTCTGCGCGCTGGTGACCCAGCGCCGGTCGCGTGGGGAATCCGACGTGGTCGCGCACGGCCCGGATGCGCAGCGGTGGCTGGGCATCGCACAGGCTTTCGCCGGACCGCCCGGCCCAGGACGTTAGAGCCCGCCCGCCCCGTCAGCGGATCCGTCGCCGTCGGAGTCCACCAGATGGAGGTCCCAGCGGCCGTCGCCGTCGGTGTCGACGTACCCGCTGCTGTGGTCGTAGCTCAGCGCCCGGTCGGCCAGACCGTCTCGGTTGATGTCGGTGAGTTCCTCGGGGGCACCGTCACCGTCGACGTCACCGCCGCCGGCCCCGGGCGCCCCGGGATGCTCGGTCCCGTCGAGGCCGAACCACCGCAACGGCGGGGGCGGTGTATCCGAGACCGCCCATGTTCCGGTGCCGTCGTCGGTGTAGCGCGCCTCGGGCACGCCGTCGTCATCGAGGTCGAGCTGGGCGTAATCGCCCATTCCGTCGCCGTCGCCGTCTCCGATGAGGTCGTCGAGCAAGCCGTCCCCGTCGAGGTCCAGTCCGGCCGGGCCGGTCCAGATCGACGCGGTCCCGTCGCCGACATCCAGGCAGTAGTCCATACAAACTCTGACGTGCAGCCAGCCGGCCCGGTTCCCCGGTCCGGAGTTCGACGCATCAGTCGGCGCCGCGGGCGCCCCACCACGCCAGCAGTTCGGCGCGCGCCTCCTCCGGCGGCAGCGGGCCGCGCTCCAGGCGCAGTTCCTTGAGGAACTTCCAGGCCTGGCCGACCTGCGGGCCGGCCGGGATGCCGAGGATCTCCATGATCTGGTTGCCGTCGAGGTCCGGGCGCACCCGCGCCAGGTCCTCCTTGGCCGCCAGTTCCGCGATCCGCGCCTCCAGGCTGTCGTAGTTGGCCTGCAGCCGCGCCGCCCGTCGCTTGTTGCGAGTGGTGCAGTCGGCGCGCACCAGCCGGTGCAGCCGCGGCAGCAGTGGCCCGGCGTCGGTGACATAGCGGCGCACTGCCGAGTCGGTCCATCGGCCGGTTCCGTCCGGGTTCGCGTATCCATGGAACCGCAGGTGCAGATACACCAGCGCGGAGACGTCGTCGACCATCTGCTTGGAGTAGCGCAGCGTCCGCATTCGCTTGCGCACCATCTTGGCCCCGACGACCTCGTGGTGATGGAAGCTCACCCCGCCGTCAGGTTCGTGGCGCCGGGTCGCCGGCTTGCCGATGTCGTGCAGCAGTGCCGCCCAGCGAAGCACCAGATCAGGCCCGGCCGGGCCGCCGTCGCCGGAGTTCTCCAGCGCAATCGCCTGCCGAAGCACGGTCAGCGAGTGCTGGTAGACGTCCTTGTGCTGATGGTGCTCGTCGATGGCCATCCGCATGGCACCGATCTCGGGCAGCACGACCTCCCCGAGGCCGGTCGCGACCATCAGGTCGATACCGGCCACCGGGTCTGCGCCCAGCAGCATCTTGTCCAGTTCGACAGCCACCCGTTCGGCGGTGATTCGGGACAGCTGCGGCGCCATCGCGACGATCGCCTCCCGAACCCGTTCGGCGACGGTGAATTCCATCTGCGAGACGAAACGGGCGGCGCGCAGCATGCGCAGCGGGTCATCGCCGAAGGACACCTCCGGTGCCGCGGGTGTGTCCAGGATGCGCCGGCGCACCGCGGCCAGTCCGCCGAGTGGGTCACAGAACTCCCCCGGCCCGCCGGCGGTGATCCGCACCGCCATCGCGTTGGCGGTGAAGTCACGGCGGACCAGGTCCTCTTCCAGACGGTCCCCGAACCGCACCGCGGGATTGCGGGAGACCTGGTCGTAGCTGTCGGCCCGGAAGGTGGTGATCTCAAGCCGGTGGCCGGCCTTGCCCACCCCAACCGTGCCGAAGTCGATGCCGGTGTCCCAGATCGCGTCCGCCCACGGCCGCATGATGTGCTGCACCTCGTCGGGTCGGGCGTCGGTGGTGAAGTCCAGGTCGGTGGTCAACCGTCCCAGTACCGCGTCGCGCACCGTGCCGCCGACGAGGTAGAGATCGCGGCCGGCAAGCTCGAACCGGCTGCCGATCTCGCGCAGCAGGTGGCCGTGCCGGTTGAGTTCGACGGCGGCGCGGGTCAACAACTCGTCGTCGGTGGCGTCGGACACGTCCGCTGAGCCTAGTGCGTCAGGGCGGCGGTCCCGACCGGCGAGTGCGGCCACGGTCGGGCCGGGCGCGGCGGCTACTATCGCATGGGTGTCGGAGGGCGAAGCGGCCAAACCGCGACGGCGTCGGGGACGGCGCCGCGGGCGACGCACGGGCTCGGCGCAGACCCCGGCCGATCCACCGGCCGCGGCCACCGACCCACCCCGACCCGAACCCACCGGCACCGCGCCCTCCCGCACCGGGCGGCACAACCCGACCCGGCTGCGTACGGTGCGTGAGATCTCCGCCGGCGGGCTGGTGATCGACGGCCTCGAACGACCCCGCGAGGAACAGCTGGCCGTTCTGATCGGGCGCATCGACCGGCGGGGGCGGATGCTGTGGTCACTGCCCAAGGGACACATCGAACAAGGCGAGACCGCTGAACAGACCGCCATCCGGGAGGTCGCCGAGGAGACCGGCATCCACGGCCACGTGCTCGCCGCGTTGGGCAGCATCGACTACTGGTTCGTCACCGAGGGACGTCGAGTGCACAAGACCGTCCACCACTACCTGTTGCGGTTCTCCGGCGGCCAGTTGAGCGACGAGGACCTCGAGGTCACCGAGGTGGCGTGGGTTCCGGTGACCGAACTGCCCGACCGGCTGGCCTACGCCGACGAGCGCCGGCTGGCCAGGGTGGCCCATGAGCTGATCGACCTGCTGCAGTCCGATGGACCGGCCGCGCTGCCGCCGCTGCCGCGGATGGCTCCGCGCCGGCATCCCCAGACCCACTCCCATACCCGCAACCGCCCGTCCCGCGACGAGGCGTCCGGTGAGCACCGGGCGAACGGCTGCGGTCCAGGGGCGTGACGGTGGCCAACCGGCGGGCGGTCCTGGCCGCGCTGGTCGCGCTGTTCGCCGCGCTGATCTTCCTGCAGCCACCACCCGGCGCCGCTGAACCGACACCGTCGGAGTTCCTCCGGGTACGGCTCGACAGTGTCACCCCGGAGATGGTCACCACCTCCAGCGAACCGACCGTCACCGTGACCGGGACGGTGACCAATGTCGGTGATCGGCCGGTGCTCGATGTCCTCGCGCGACTTGAACGCAGCGCGCCGGTGCAGGACTCCTCCGCGTTGCGCACCACTCTCTACGCGGGCGGTCAGTTCAATCCCGTCGGCGAATTCATTCCCGTGACAAGGCAACTCGACCGGGGCCAGGCCGCCGGATTCAGTTTCACCGTGCCGCTGCGAGCCGCGCAGGGCCCCTCGTTGGAGGTCGACGGGCCCGGGGTGTACCCGGTTCTCATCAACGTCGACGGCACACCGGAGTCGGGCGATGCGGCCCGGTTGGATGCGGCGCGCTTCCTGCTGCCGGTTACCGGCGTGCCGCCGGACCCGACGACCGCCTCCGGCAATGCGCTGGTCGACACGGTGCCCCCCGACACCACCAAACCGGTGGCGGTGACGATGCTGTGGCCGCTGGCCGACAAGCCGCGGCTGGCCCCCGGGGTTCCCGGCGGGACCGTACCGGTCCGGCTGATGAACGACGACCTGGCGGTGTCGCTGGCCGCCGGCGGTCGTCTCGACACGCTGCTGGGAGCCGCGGAGTTCGCCACCAGCCCCGGGGCGATCGACCCGGCCACCGGACTCGACCGTGCGCTGTGTCTGGCGGTGGACCCCGACCTGCTCGTCACGGTCAACGCCATGACCGCCGGCTATGTGGTGGCCGATGCGCCCAACGGGCTCGGGACCGCCGCTCATCCGGGCACCGGGCAGGCCGCTGCGGCGGCCTGGCTGGACCGGCTGCGCGGGGTGGCCCGCCGGATGTGTGTGATCGCCACCCCGTACGCCCAGGCCGATTTGGGTGCGCTCCACCGGATCAGCGATCCCGCTCTGAGCACGGCTGCGACCGGTGCCGCCGCCGACATCGTCGACAAGATCCTCGGAATCGCCTCCCAGCGCGGCGGCACCGTCCTGGGCGATGGGGCGCTGACCGCGGCGGCGGCCAGCCTGCTGGGCACGATGGCACCGACCGTCGCGATCGCCGCCGCCGTTACCGGGGACGCCGCCACCGCCGACGTCACCGTGCGCCGGCTGTCCGGGTCGGTGGTGTTGGCTCCTTTCGACCCGGCCGTCGGCGCCGCTCTGGCGGCCGTGGGAACCGACCCCGCCGTGCCGGCCTACCTCGACGACTCGCTGGCCGTGCCGGTGGACGCCGACTCCCCGGTCGCGCGGCGTCAGGACGCGATCGCGGCCATGTTGTGGCGCACCCTGCAACCGGACACCGCACCGCGCAGCCAGATCCTGCTGCCGCCGCTGAAGTGGAGTCCCCAACCCGAGGACGCGCGCGCGATGCTCGGGGCACTGGCCAACTCGCTGCGGGCCGGACTGGCGACCCCCCGTCCATTGGCCGCGCTGATCTCGGAGTCCCGGTTGATCCTGGACACCACCGCCAACGGTCAGCAGGTGGTACCCGATCTGCCCACCGACGTCCCGGGCCGGATCGACGACGACGTCATCGACACCATTCGCGCGGCCGCCGGCCGGCAGTGGGCGCTGACCGCCGCCCTGGGTACCGACGCCCGCACCGGGCTGACCGGCCTGCAGTACACCGCCCCGCTGCGGGAGGACATGCTGCGGGCGTTGAGCCACACCGAACCGCCGGCCGGCCGTAATGACTTAGCGCGCCAACGGCTTGCGGTCGTCGCGGCGACCATCGAGGACCTGTTCCGGGCGGTGTCGATCGTCAACCCGGGCGACTCCTACACCCTGGCCACCGAGCGCAGCGCGCTGCCGCTGGCGGTGCGCAACGACCTTTCGGTTCCGATCCGGGTTCGGCTGCAATTCGCCGTTCCGCCGGGGATGACGGTGACCGACATCGGCGAGCAGGAGGTGCCACCGGGTTATCTGCCGCTGCGGGTTCCGGTCGAACTGCACGTCACCCAGCGCGTCGCCGTCGACGTCACACTGCGCACCGCCGAAGGTCTGCAACTGGGCGATCCGGTGCGGCTCTCGGTGCACTCCAACGCCTACGGCAAACTGCTCTTCGGGATCACCCTGACCGGTGCCGCGGTGCTGGTGGTGCTGGTCGGGCGGCGGCTCTATCACCGCTTCCGCGGCCAGCCCGACCGGGCTGACCTCGACCGCCCCCGCGACCACCCCCGCGACCACCCCCGCGACCGCCCCGGCGACCGGCGGCGCGACCGCCCCGGCGACCGGCGGCGCGTCGATCCGAGCGCAGTGGCTCCCCGCGAACCCCGGGGACCAGGCCGATGACCCCACCGCACGCGGACACCGACAGCCGCCCGGCGCGGGAGGAACTCTCCGACTCCGCCGTGGTGTCCCGGTCATGGGGGATGGCGCTGGCCACGTTGGTCAGCCGGATCACCGGCTTCATCCGGATCGTTCTGCTGGCCGCGTTGCTCGGTGCGGCGCTGTCCAGTGCGTTCACCGTGGCCAATCAGCTGCCCAACCTCATCGCGGCGCTGGTCCTGGAGGCCACCTTCACCGCGATCTTCGTCCCGGTGCTCGCCCGCGCCGAACGTGATGACCCCGACGGCGGTGAAGCCTTCGTCCGCCGACTGGTCACGCTGGCGACCACGCTGCTGCTGCTGGCGACGGTGGTGTCGGTGGCGGCCGCCCCGCTGCTGGTGCGGCTGATGCTCGGCGGTGACCCGAAGGTGAACCAGCCGCTGACCACAGCCTTCGCCTACCTGCTGCTACCCCAGGTCATCTTCTACGGTCTGACGTCGGTGTTCATGGCAATCCTGAACAACCGCAACGTATTCGGCCCGCCGGCCTGGGCGCCGGTGCTCAACAACGTGGTCGCCATCGCCACGCTCGGGCTCTACCTGCTGGTGCCCGGCGAACTGTCGGTCGACCCGGTGCGGATGGGTAACGCCAAATTGCTCGTGCTGGGCATCGGAACCACCCTCGGCGTCGCCGCGCAAGCGGCGGTGCTGCTGATCGCCATTCGCCGGGAGCGGATCAGCCTGCGGCCGCTGTGGGGAATCGACGACCGGCTCAAGCGCTTCGGCACCATGGCCGCAGCGATGGTGCTCTACGTGCTGATCAGCCAGGTCGGCCTGGTGGTGGGCAACCAGATCGCCAGTACCGCGGCCGCGTCCGGCCCGGCGATCTACGCCTACGCCTGGCTGGTGCTGCAACTGCCCTTCGGCATGATCGGCGTGACGATCCTGACCGTGGTGATGCCGCGGCTGAGCCGCAACGCCGCCGCCGCCGACAATCCGGCCGTGCTGGCCGACCTGTCGCTGGCCACCCGGCTCACCATGGTCACCCTGATACCGGTCGTCGCGTTCATGACCGTGGCCGGCCCGGCGATCGGCAGCGCCCTGTTCGCCTATGGAAAGTTCGGTGAAGTCGACGCCAACTATCTCGGCGTCGCCATCGCGCTGTCGTCGTTCACCCTGATTCCCTACGCGCTGGTGCTGCTGCAGTTGCGGGTGTTCTACGCCCGTGACGATCCCTGGACGCCGATCCTGATGATCGTCGCGATCACCACGGTGAAAATCCTGGCGTCGCTGGCGGCGCCGCACCTGACCGACGATCCCGAGCTGGTGGCCGGCTATCTGGGCACCGCGAACGGTATCGGATTCATCGCCGGGGCGGCGTTGGGCCACCTGCTGCTGCGCCGGTCGCTGCGCCCACCGGCCGGCCGACTGCTGGACCCCGCGGTGCGACGCACCATCCTGGTCACAGCCGCGGCGGGCGCGCTGGCCGCGGCGATCGCCGCCGGTGCTGATCGGCTACTTGGGCTTTACAACCTGACCGACCGCCACGGCGGAGCCGGATCGATGGTGCGGCTGGCCATCCTGGCCGCCGTCATGGCGCCGGTGCTGGCCGCGGTGACCGTCGCCGGTCGCGTTCCGGACGCACTCGACGCCCGGGCGGCGGTGGCGCGACGGATCCGGCGGCGGGCTGTACCCGACCCCGCAGCGCCACCGGACTCCCAGCTACCCCGGAAGCAGGTTGGGGTCACGTACTCTGATCCCGAGGCGCACGTCGCCGATCCGATGCGGAAAGGACCGGAGCTGAGCGATCAAGTCACTCCCGCCGGCCCGCCCGGTGATGCGACAGCAAAGATCCCGCGCCCACCTGCCGACGCATTCCAACCCGATGTCGCAGGCCGGCCAGCCGAGCAGTCCGACCGCACCGCAGAGCGCCCCGCCGGTGCGCTTCCGCTCGGCCCCGGCGCCACCGTCGCCAACGGCCGCTACCGACTGCTGGTGTTCCACGGCGGACCGGCCGGGCTGCAGTTCTGGCAAGCCCTCGACACCGCCCTGGATCGTCAGGTGGCTCTGGCGTTCATCGACCCAGCGCGCACCATGTCCGCCGAGTGGATCGAGCAGATCCTCACCCGCACACAGCAACTCAGCCGTGTCCAGCAGGCCGGAGTGGCTCGGGTCCTGGACGTCACCCCCGTCGACAATGGCGGCGGGCTGGTGGTCGCCGAATGGATCCGGGGCGGCTCCCTCAAGGAGGTCGCCGCGACCTCGCCGTCGGCCGTCGGAGGGGCCCGGGCGATCCAGTCGCTGGCCGCCGCCGCCGAGGAGGCGCACCGGGCCGGAGTGCCGCTGTCGGTGGACCACCCCAGCCGGATCCGAGTCAGCATCGACGGCGACGTCGCCCTGGCCTTCCCGGCGACCCTGCCCGAGGCCACCCCGGGCGACGACGTTCGCGGTATCGGAGCGGCGCTCTACGCCCTGCTGGTCGATCGCTGGCCGCTGGCCGAGACCGGCACCCCCAGCGGCCTGCGACCGGCCGAAACCGAACCGTCCGGCCAGCCGGTCGAACCTCGTGCCCTCAACAACGCCATCCCCTTCCAGATCAGCGCGGCCGCGGTGCGGGCGCTGGAACCGGGCGGCGGGATCAGCAGTGCCCCGACCCTGCTGCACCTGCTGCAACAGGCGACCGGGGCGGTCGACCGGACCCAGCGGGTGGAACGGGCTTCGCAGGCCGAGGCACCCCCGGCTGCACCCCCGGCCGTGGGCTCGGTCGCGGTGCACCAGCCGCCTCCGCCGGGGCCGGCGCCGGCCCGGCCCCGAGAGGCCGATCCGGCCGCACAGGCGCAGCGCCGCCGCAATCTGATGATCGGCATCGGGGTGGGTACGGCGATCCTGGCGGTCGCCCTGATCGTGCTCGGAACCTTCCTCAGCCGCCTTTTCGGCGACGCTGATGGGGGACTCGAGGGTGAGCAGCTTGGGCTCAACACCCCGACCGCCTCCGCGGTGGAGAGCGTCGGCCGCATGGTTGAACCCGTTGCCGCAACGGTGTTTTCACCCGGTGGCGAAGCCGATGCGCCCAACCAGGCCGGGTTGGCCATCGACGGTAATCCCGCGACGGCGTGGCCGACCGACACCTACACCGACGCTGTTCCATTTCCGGCCTTCAAGAGCGGTGTGGGGCTGATGTTGCAGCTGCCTGAACCCATTGTGGTCGGCAACGTGACGGTGGGTCTGTCCAGCACCGGGACACAGGTGGAGATCCGTTCGGCCACCTCGCCCACCCCGGCCAGCCTCGAGGACACCACCCTGCTGACCGGGCCGACGCTGCTCAAACCCGGAACCAACACGATCGCGGTGCCCAGCGCCGCACCCACCTCCAACGTGCTCGTGTGGGTCTCGACGCTTGGTCAAGTCGGCGGCCAGAGCCGAACCGACATCTCCGAGATCACGGTGCGCGCCGCCGGGTCCTAACCGCCGGACTGTCGGGTGAAGTGCCGGTCGGGCCCGGTGTCGGTACTGTCCGCGCCGTGGTCAGTTCTTTGCCCGCACCTGCACCGGCGGCTCGTACCGACGGCGAGTTGTTGTGCGCCCACCTGGCCGGTGACCGTTACGCCTTCGAGGAACTCTTCCGCCGGCACAGCGCCCGGTTGTACCGGCTCGCCCGCCGGCGCACCGGTACCGCCGAAGATGCCCGCGACGCCGTCCAGGAGGCGATGCTGTCCGCCCACCGCGCGGCCAGGACCTTCCGCCACGATGCACCGGTGGGCAGTTGGCTGTGCCGGATCGTGGTCAACGCCTGCCGGGACCGGCTGCGCAGCGACGCGAGCCGGCCTACCGTCCCGCTCACTCCGGAGGACTGCCCGCCGGTGGCCGACCGCACCGGAGAGCTGGATACCGCCCTGCTCGTCCGGCAGGCGCTGCTGAGATTGCCCGCCGCACAACGCGCCGCGGTGGTGGCCGTCGATATGCACGGCTACTCGGTGGCCGACGCCGCCGCGCTGCTCGACGTGGCTGAGGGCACGGTGAAGAGCCGCTGTGCCCGCGCGCGGGCACGGCTGGCGCCCATGCTGGGATGCACCCGCGGCGGCGGGTCGGCACACTGATCGGGTGGACTCCCCGCGCCCCCGGCACACCGTGACCGGCTCCCCTTCCGGTCGTGGACCGGCGCACGCCGACCGGCCCCGGGGGCGGCCGTCGCGGTTGCTCACCGCGACAGTCTTGGCGGCGGCCGCGCTGGCGGCGGTGGGACTCGGCACGGCGGCCTGCCTGGGTTCCCGGGAACCTGCCCGGAGCACACCCACCAGCGCCGGCCATCTCAGCGTCCCGTCCGGCAGCGTCCCGCTCAGCACGGACACCGCCGCCCGCACCCCTTGACGGGAACAGGCCCGCCTACGCTGTTGTTGGAGTCAATGGCATCAGGGCGTGACCGAGGTCCGCACTTCACGCAGAAAGGGCCGTGCAGTAGTGACCGACCAGACCTTGCAGGACGTCATCGTGATCGGATCCGGGCCGGCTGGCTACACCGCGGCCATCTACGCCGCACGCGCACAACTGCGGCCCCTGGTCTTCGAGGGCACCTCCTTCGGCGGCGCGCTGATGACCACCACCGACGTGGAGAACTATCCGGGCTTCCGATCCGGCATCACCGGCCCGGAACTGATGGACGAGATGCGTGAACAGGCGCTGCGGTTCGGGGCCGATCTGCAGATGGAGGACGTCGAGTCGGTGTCGCTGGAGGGTCCGGTCAAAGAGGTGGTCACCGCCGGCGGGCAGACCCACCGGGCCCGCGCCGTCATCCTGGCGATGGGTGCCGCCCCGCGCTACCTCGGCGTTCCCGGCGAACAGGACCTGTTGGGCCGCGGAGTCAGCTCCTGCGCGACTTGCGACGGGTTCTTCTTCAAAGAACAGGACATCGCCGTGGTCGGCGGCGGCGACTCGGCCATGGAGGAGGCCACCTTCCTGACCCGATTCGCCCGCAGCGTCACCCTGATCCACCGCCGCGAGGAGTTCCGCGCCTCCAAGATCATGCTGGAGCGGGCCCGCAGCAACGACAAGATCACCTTTCTGACCAATACCGCGGTGGTCGCGGTCGAAGGCGAGGGCACGGTCACCGGCCTACGGGTCCGCGATGTCATCACCGGCGAGGAGTCCACCCTCCCGGTGACCGGCGTCTTCATCGCCATCGGTCATGACCCCCGCTCGGAACTGGTTCGCGATGCCGTCGAAGTCGACCCGGCCGGCTATGTGCTGGTGCGGGACCGGACCACCGCCACCTCGCTCCCCGGAGTCTTCGCCGCCGGGGATCTGGTGGACCACACCTACCGGCAGGCCATCACTGCGGCCGGCAGCGGCTGTGCAGCCGCGATTGACGCCGAGCGGTGGCTGGCCGATGCTGACGAGGCAGGCGTCGATGCCGGTTCTGATACCGCCGCGATGATTGGAGCCCAGCAATGAGCACCGTGACCGTGTCCGACGCCAGTTTTGCTGACACCGTTCTGGCAAGCCCAACGCCGGTGCTGGTGGACTTCTGGGCGGCCTGGTGCGGGCCGTGCAAGATGGTGGCGCCGGTGCTTGAGGAGATCGCCGCGGAGAAGGCCGGTTCGCTGACCGTGGCCAAGGTCGATGTCGATGCCAACCCCGCCACCGCCAGGGATTTTCAGGTGGTCTCCATCCCCACCCTGATCCTGTTCAAGAACGGCAAACCGGTGAAGCGACTCGTCGGGGCCAAAGGAAAGGCGGCGTTGCTGCGAGAGCTTGCCGACGTCCTGTAGCTAACGGAGCCGTGGGGGCCGCGGAGACGAATTCGTTATCGGAGGTTGTCCCGACTGGTTTCCGCAAAGCCGGGCCCTTCTGCGAGAATGCCTGTCATGTCCAGTCTCGGCGCCGACCCCGGCGACGGCGCCTCCTGGCAGAGCGCGTCGCCGGCCGACCTTCTTCGCCGCGGTGACCGCGGTGGCGCGGTCGTCGAGATCCGCGCCGCCCTGGCCGCACTCGGACTGCTCGCCAACCCCGACGACGACCTGACCACCGGCAAGCAGGTGGCCCCGGACTTCTTCGACGACGACCTCGACCATGCGGTGCGGGCCTTCCAGCAGCGCCGGGGCCTGCTCGTCGACGGGACCGTCGGACCGGCCACCTACCGGGCGCTGCGGGAGGCCTCCTACCGGCTCGGCGCACGCACCCTGGCCCACCAGTTCGGCGCACCCATGTACGGCGACGACGTCGCGACGCTGCAGTCGCGGCTGCAGGATCTCGGTTTCTACCACGCCCTCGTCGACGGCTACTTCGGCTTACAGACTCACAACGCGCTGATGTCCTACCAACGCGAATACGGGCTGGCACCGGATGGCATCTGTGGCCCGGAAACGTTGCGCTCCTTGTACTTTCTCGGCTCGCGGGTAACCGGCGGCTCATTGCACGCCATCCGCGAGGAGGAGCACGTCCGGGTGTCCGGCCCGCGGCTGTCGGGCAAGCGGATCATCATCGACCCGGGCCGCGGTGGCAGCGACCACGGCCAGGTCATCAACGGCGCGCAGGGTCCCATCAGCGAGGCGGACATTCTCTGGGACCTGGCCAGCCGGCTGGAGGGTCGGATGACGGCCATCGGCATGGAGACCTTCCTGTCCCGGCCGGGCAACCACAGTCCGGCCGACGCCGAGCGGGCCGCCACCGCCAACACCGTAGGTGCCGACCTCATGATCAGCCTGCGATTCGAACGGCAGGCCAATCCCTCTGCCAACGGCGTCGCATGCTTCTACTTCGGCAGCCCCCACGGCTCGGTGTCAACCATCGGGCGCAACCTCGCGGACTTCATCCAACGGGAACTGGTGGCGCGCATCGGGTTACGCGACTGCCGGACACACGGACGAACCTGGGATCTGCTGCGCCTCACCCGGATGCCGACGGTACAGGTCGACGTCGGCTACATCACGAGCCCACACGACAGCGGCATGCTGGCGACCCGGGAGGTGCGCGACGCGATCGCCGAAGGCATCCTGGCCGCAGTGAAGCGGCTGTATCTGCTCGGCAAGAATGACCGCCCGACCGGAACCTTCACCTTCGCCGAACTGCTGGCCCACGAACAGTCCGTCGAACACGGCCGGCCGGCGGTTTAGCTCGACGAACCCACCGGCTGCGAGCTCTCCAACCGCGTGCTGTCCAGCAGCCGCTCCAGCGCCGCCTCGACTTCGGCTTTCCAGCCCAAACCCCGGTCGAGTTCCAGCCGCAACCGGGGAAAGTATCGGTGCGGGGCAACCACGGTGAACCCGGCGCCGAGCAGGAAATCGGCATCGATCATGCACATCTCGAACGAACAGTCACCCAGCGCACGGATCGCGGGGGCGAGATCGAGATCGTCGGCACGGCCTTCGGCATGCAGTTCGGCGGCCTGGGCGGTCCGCCCGAACGCTTCCAGCGCACGAACCCCGCGCCGGGCGAGCTCACTGACAACCCGACCGATCAATAAGGAGTCCAGGCCGTCGGGTTGCTCGGGCTCCACGCCCATCGACGTCAACAGGACGGCGTCGGCGCTCACCGGGCCGGTCGGAAACCGCTGCGCCCGGGGCACCGCCCGCGGCGGCGCGTAGAGCACGTAGCCCAGGCACGGCTCGTCGGCATCCTCCGCCCGGTCGGTCGCCGTAGCGGCCACCTGCCCGCACGAACCCCACTCCAGCATGACCATCGACAGCCACGCCTCCTTTTCAAACTCCGGATCGGGCAGCGCGTCGCCGCCATCGAGGGTCTCGGGGTCCACCTCCCAGAAGACACACCGGCGCGCGTGCTTGGGCAACTGCTCGAAGCCTTCGAGCCGCAGCGGGCTGATCCGAACCGACACCCAGTCTCCCGGTCTTCCCCGGTATCTCCCCGGGCTCCTCCGTCACGCAGACGCGCCCCGGCAGTTTCAGAATAGGAGAGGCGAGGGATCGGCGGCCAGTATTGCCACCCGGCAACTGCGCGGAGGACCACCGCGAACGGCAGACCCATTCCTCGTCGTGGCGGTTTCGGCGAAAGCCGTTGGCGCCGTTGCTAATTGCTTCGGGTGCTCGGCGAAAACCCGTGACGGATCCGGGCTATCGTCACTGTGACGTAACGCGCCGCTGTCCCCGGGCCCTCCCTAACGCGTGACCGAAGGGTCCATCAGCGTGACGATGCGCTGGAGGTCGTCCACCGAACCGAATTCGACGACAATCTTGCCCTTGCGCTTACCCAGGCTGACACTGACCCTGGTGTCATAGGTGCTCGACAGCCGATCGGCGACGTCCTGCAGTCCCGGCATCTGGATCGGCTTGCGACGCTTCGCCCCAGTCGGCTTGGTTTCCGCCCCGTTGGCGAGCGTGACCGCCTCCTCGGCGGCCCGCACCGACAAACCCTCGGCCACGATGCGGGCAGCGAGTTCCTCCTGGGCCTCGGGTCCGGCGACCAAAGCCAGTAACGCCCGGGCGTGGCCGGCCGACAAGACCCCGGCCGCAACCCGGCGCTGGACAGGAATCGGCAAACGCAGCAACCGGATGGTGTTGGTGATCACCGGCCGGGAACGACCGATCCGGCCGGCCAGCTCCTCATGGGTGACGTTGAACTCGTCCAACAACTGCTGATAGGCAGCCGCTTCTTCCAAGGGGTTCAGCTGGGCACGGTGGATGTTCTCCAGCAGCGCGTCGCGCAGCAGGTCGTCGTCAGCGGTCTCCCGAACGATAGCCGGGATGGCGGTGAGGCCCGCCTGCTGGGCCGCGCGCCAGCGCCGCTCCCCCATGACCAGCTGATACCGATTCGGACCCACCTCGCGAACGACGATCGGCTGCATCAACCCGAAGGCGCGGATCGAGTGCACCAACTCGGCTAGCGCCTCCTCGTCGAAAATCTGGCGGGGCTGGCGGGGGTTCGGCTCGATCTGGCCGGGGTCGAGTTCCCGGTAGACAGCCCCGATGTTCTCGACCTCTCCGGCGTGGTCCTCGGGCAGCCTCCCCGTGGGGAGCCCGCCGATCACCACGTCCGCCGCCGCGTCGCCCAACCGCGGACCGCCGTCAGCGGGACCGGTCGGGATAAGCGATGCCAGTCCGCGGCCGAGGCCACCGCGGCGCCGGGACGGCTGCGTCATGGATTCTCCGTTCTTCGGCGAGTTGCGAGTTCGCGGCTGGCGTCGAGATAACTCATCGCCCCCCTCGAGCCAGGATCGTAGTCGATGATGGTCATGCTGTAGCCGGGCGCCTCGGAGACCTTGACGCTGCGGGGAATCACCGTGTGCAGCACTTTGTCACCGAAGAATCGGCGCACCTCCGCCGCGACCTGATCGGCGAGTTTCGTCCGTCCGTCATACATGGTCAGCAGCACGGTGGACACCTCCAACTGCGGATTGAGGTGGGCTTTGACCATCGCGATGTTCTTCATCAACTGGGAGACGCCCTCCAGCGCGTAGTACTCACACTGGATGGGAATGAGTACCTCCGGTGCAGCCACCAGTGCGTTGAGCGTCAGGAGGCCCAGGGAGGGTGGGCAGTCGATGAAGACGTAGTCGAACTCCAATGCGTCCAGGTCGGCGAGCGCATTGCGGAGGCGGTTCTCCCGCGCCACCATGCTGACAAGTTCAATCTCGGCGCCGGCCAGGTCGATGGTGGCCGGCAGGCAGAACAGGCGCTCGCTGTGCGGGCTCTGCCGAATCGCGGCCCTCACCGGGATCTCCCCCAGCAGGACTTCGTAGGAAGACGGGGTCCCGGCGTGGCGATCGACAATGCCCAGGGCCGTGCTGGCGTTGCCCTGGGGATCGAGGTCGATCACCAGTGCAGTGAGCCCCTGCACGGCGAGCGCAGCCGCCATATTCACGGCGGTGGTTGTCTTACCGACGCCACCTTTTTGATTTGCGATGGTGAACAACCGACGGTTATCGGGACGCGGTAGATGTCCCGCGGCGGTATGCAGCACCTGCATCGCGCGCTCGGCGGCTGCCCCGATCGGGGTGTCGGCATCGGGCCATGTTTCACGTGAAACAAGGCCTTCGCCGAAGGACTGCGTCATCGTGCTCTCCTCTCGCCCCGCACCGCCACCACCACCCGGGCGGGTGGGCTCAGATAACTTGCTCCACATCTCATCACCTCGATGTGCCGGGCGCCTAACCGGGCCATCGCTGGTCGCTTTTCGGCCACCTCCGCCTCCGCCCGTTCCCCCTTCAGCGCCAGCATCCGGCCGCCCGGGCGCGCCAACGGCAGGCTCCACCGGGTCAGCTTCTCCAGGTCCGCGACTGCCCGCGACACCACCGCGTCCGCGCCGCCGGCCGCCTCGCGCACCGCAGGGTCCTCCGCGCGGCCACGCAGCACACTCACCGCAAGGCCCAGGGCGCTGATCGTCTCGACCAAGAACTCGGTGCGCCGAAGCATCGGTTCGACGAGCGTCACCGTCAGGTCGGGGCGCGCGATCGCCACCGGCAGACCCCGGTAATCCGGCCCCGCTGCCGACATCAACCACTCGCGCACCGGGCTGGATCAATTCGGCTACGGCCGCGCAGTTCAGAAGGTGCCGGTCCCAGATCCGGTCTACCTCATGCGGCCCGATCAGACCCCGATCCACCGCTGGTCCGGCCAGCCACTCCGCGTAGTCCCGGGCGGTGTCCAGCCCTGCACCGAAAACCTCGGCGGCGGACTCCGGCGCATCGGGCGCACCACGTTTCACGTGAAACATCCTCCCGCGCGCAGCTGAATTACATCGCTGTAACTTCAGTCCTTCAACACGACGACGCGCCGGCCGGGCTCCACGCCCTCGCTCTCGCTGTGTACGCCGCCGACCCCTGCCACGGCGTCGTGCACGATTTTCCGCTCGAACGGCGTCATGGGCGCCAGCTCTTCGCGCTCCCCGCTGTCCAGTACGCGCCTGGCCACCTTCTCCCCCAGCGCCGTCAACTCGTCGCGGCGGCGGCGGCGCCAACCGGCAATGTCGAGCATCAGTCGGCTGCGCTCACCGGTCTTCTGTAGGACCGCCAGCCGGGTCAACTCCTGCAGCGCGTCGAGCACCTCACCTCGGCGGCCGACCAACTTGGCAAGGTCACTCCCCCCGTCGATGCTGACCACCGCGCGGTCGCCCTCGACATCGAGGTCGATATCGCCGTCGAAGTCCAGTAAGTCCAGTAGCTCTTCCAGGTAATCGCCGGCGATCTCGCCTTCGGCAACCAGCCGGTCCTCCAGGTCAGTGCCTTTGCCGCGCCGCGCGGGCGCCGCGGTATCCGGATCGGGGGCTTCTGCGCTGGCCACCGTCTCGTCCTCGTGCTGTGCGCCCTGATCCGTCTCGGTCTGCGTCATCGTCTCTCCTTCTCGGTCTGTCGCCAGTGACGGACCGATCATCGCTTTCGTTTCTTGGGCCGCCCCGCCGGGCGGGCGCCGGGTCGCGGCGCCCGGCTGTTGGTCTCCCCCGCGCCGGCGGATTGCTTCCGCGCCGGTGTCGCGTCGTCTCCGTTGGCCGACTGCAGCGGCGCGCCGTCGATCTCCGCTGGGGTGGCCGCGGCCACCGCATTGGTTCCGGCCGCGGCCCTGCCCTTGTTCTTGATCGGCTTGGCCCCCGGCGCCGGTGCGTTCGCGGCGCGGCGGGCCAAAGCCTCCTCCTTGGCCGCCTCCTCTTCGCGTTCGATCTTTCCGAAGACGAGGTGCTGCTGCCCGAAGGTCCAGATGTTGTTGGACACCCAGTAGATGATGATCGCGATCGGCAAGAACGGTCCGCCCACGACTACACCGAGCGGAAAGACGTAGAGCGCCAGCTTGTTCATGATCGCCGTTTGCGGGTTGGCCGCGGCCTCCGGGCTCTGCCGCGAGATCGACGCCCGGCTGTTGAAGTAGGTCGCGATCCCGGCGAGGATCATCAGCGGGATCGATACCGCCGCCACGGCGGGCCGACTGAACTCGGTGAACGCCGCCAAGCCATGCTGCTGGGTGATCGACGCGCCGATCGGGGCGCGGAACAAATTCGCCTCGAGGAAGTGGCCGACGTCGGCGGCGCTGAAGAAATAGTTGGGCAGTCGGCGGTTCTCCTCGACGGACAACCCGAGCCGGCCGAACCCGGACTGCGTGCGGTTGAACGACATCAGCACGTGGTACAGCCCGATGAACACCGGAACCTGCGCCAGCATGGGCAGGCAGCCCAGGATCGGGTTGAAATCGTGCTCCTTCTGCAACTTCTGGATCTCCAGCGCCATCCGCTGGCGATCCTTGCCGTACTTCTTCTGCAGCGCCTTGATTTGCGGTTGCAGTTCCTGCATCTTGCGGGTGGTCCGGATCTGCTTGACGAAGGGCCGGTACAGCACCGCCCGCAAGGTGAACACCAGGAACATCACCGACAGCGCCCAGGTGAAGAAATTGCTCGGCCCCAGTAGCGAGCCGAACAGCTTGTACCAAAGCCACATGATCCCCGACACCGGGTAGTAGACGTAGTCGAGGCTGAACCAGTTAAACATGTGCGCTCCTGCCCATCCCGTCGCCAGCCCGACGGGACTGCTCGGGTATCGGATCCCATCCACCGCGGTGCCACGGACCGCACTTGGCCAACCGCACGACGCTCAGCCAGCCGCCCCGCAGCACCCCGTACTCGGTCACGGCCTGCATGGCGTACTGGCTGCAGGTCGGCATGAAACGGCACGATGCCGGCCGCAACGGCGACACCATATTCCGATACACCCCGATGGCGGCGATCACCATCCGAGCCACTGGCCCGAGGCCTCGACCCGCCACACTCATGCCTGCCGATCCATCAACAGATGGACCCGCCGCAGACCGCAACGCAACTGGTCCTCGAGCCGCGGCGACTTCGCGACCCGGCTACTGGGCAAGGCACGGACCACAATCCGGTCGCCCGGGTCGAGGTCCTGGATGACCGTGCGGGCGAGGTGGCGCAACCGCCGCGCGACACGATGCCGGTCGACTGCGCCGCCGACGGACTTGGCGACAATCAAACCGATCTGCGGGTCGGAGTTTGACGGGGTGCGGTAGCCGTGGACGACTAGGTCCCGTTGCGGGGCGCGTACCCCGCACTTGACCGCACGGGTGAACTCTGCAGACCGTGTCATCCGGTTACGAGCCGGGAGCACTACGCTGACGACCGGTCGGTCAGGCAGTCAACGCGCGGCGGCCCTTGCGGCGCCGGCCGGTCACGATCGCCCGTCCCGCACGAGTCCGCATCCGCAGGCGGAAACCGTGCACCCTGGCTCGGCGCCGGTTGTTTGGCTGGAAGGTCCGTTTCCCCTTGGCCACGGTTCTATCTCCTCGTCATGCGGCCCCGCCTGTCACGGGCGGCGGGCGCCTGACAGTCGTTGCTAAGTTCAAAACCGCACCGGCGCGGTCCCGGGAACCGCCGCTGCCGTGCCACCCGCGGTTGGGTGACTCTGACGAGGGTACTTAGGTTCCCCTGCGCTGGTCAAACCACGCTGACCCGGCTGGCCGCGGGGTTGTGGATCAATCCGCCCGAACCTGTTGGCATGGTGCTGGAAACCTGTTAGCTTCTGGC
>VERS01000274.1 GCA_018882545.1 Mycobacterium sp. | reverse complement strand
GCCCTGCAGGTGGTCACCGATCAGGCCGAGATGCTGCTCGACTCGGTGACCGTGCTGCTGCACCGGCAGGGAATCGCCTACGAGGCGCTGATGCACCCGTCGGTGCGGGTGCGCCGCGACGATCACGGCAACCTCACCGCGGTGCTGCCGGCCGGTCCGGACGCCGACGGCACTGAGGAATCCTGGATTCACATCCAGCTGGTCCCGGGCGCCGACCAGCGTGCGGTAGCCGAAGCGGTCCGGCTGCTGCCGCTAGTGGTCGCCGATGCCCGTCAGGTGGCGCAGGACTCCGCAGCGCTGTCGGCGACGCTTCTCGCGCTGGCCCACGAGATGGCCGCCGACGACGGCACCCGCTTCCCCGGCTTCGACCGGATGGACGTGTCCTACCTGCTGCGCTGGTTGGACACGCATTTCGTGCTGCTCGGCGCGCAACGCTGCATCGTGCGCGACGGCCAGGCCACTCCCGATCAATCCAGCCGGCTCGGGGTGGCCCGGCTGCGCACCGAGGTGCTGCCCGAACTCAGCGACCCGGGCGAGACCGTCGTGCTGGCCCAGGCCACCATGCCGAGCTTCCTGCGCTACGGCGCCTACCCCTACATCGTCGTGGTGCGCGAGCAGGCCGGTGCCGCGGGCGAGGTGATCGAGCACCGGTTCGTCGGACTGTTCACCGTCGCGGCGATGAACGCCAACGTCCTTGACATCCCACTGATCTCCCGGCGCGTGCAGGAAGCGCTGGCGATGTCCCACGGCGACCCGCGCCATCCGGGGCAGCTGGTACTCGACATCGTCCAGACCATCCCGCGTCCGGAGCTGTTCGCCATGACCGCCGAGGAGATCTTCGACACCGCCGGGGCCGTCATCGATCTCGGATCTCAACGTCGTGCCCTGCTGTTCCTGCGCGCCGACCGGCTCGAACACTTCGTCTCCTGCCTGGTCTACCTTCCGCGGGACCGCTACACCACCGCCGTCCGGCTTTCCATGCAGGACATTTTGGTCCGTGAGTTCGGCGGCGCCAGCATCGACTACGCCGCCAGGGTCACCGAATCACCATGGGCGGTGGTGCATTTCACCGTCCTGCTGCCGGAAGCCCCGGCCGGGCGGTCAATCGACACCTCCGATTCCAATCGCGTCCGCATCCAGGACCTGCTGACGGCGACGACTCGCACATGGAGTGACCGGCTGCTGGGGTCGGCGCGCGACGGCGCTATCGGCGGCGAGGTAGCCGATCACTACGCCGAGGCCCTGCCCGAAGACTACAAACAGGCGGTCAAACCGCACGAGGCGATCACCGACATCGGCATTATCGAGGACCTGCAACCCGATTCGGTGCGGCTGCAATTGGAACCCGGCGACGAGATGACGTCCGTCGGGGAGGCCTATCTCACCTGGTACCTCAGCGGCGGAAGGGCGTCGCTGAGTCAACTGCTGCCGGTGCTGCAGTGCATGGGCGTGGAGGTCCTGGAGGAAAGGCCCTTCACGGTGGTCCGCCGCGACGGGCTGACGGTGTGGATCTACCAGTTCAGGATCCGCCCCGACGCCTCGATGCCGGAGGTGGGCAGCGGTGAGGAGTGGGATCTCACCGCGGCGCGGTTCACCGACGCACTCACCGCGATCTGGCAGGGCAGCGTCGAGGTCGACCGGTTCAACGAACTGGTGCTGCGAGCGGGCCTGACCTGGCAGCAGGTCGTGCTGCTGCGCGCCTACGCCAGGTATCTGCGGCAGGCAGGATTCCCCTACAGCCAGTCGCACATCGAGGCGGTCCTGCGGGAGAACCCGTCGACCGCGCGGGCACTGGTGAGTTTGTTCGAGGCGATGTTCGATCCTGACGCCGCCGCCAAGGGCCTGAACGCCAAGGCCGCCTCCGACACCGTCGCCTCCGACATCGACGCGCTGACAAGTCTTGACACCGACCGGGTTTTGCGGGCTTTCGCCTCGATGATCCAGGCCACTCTGCGCACCAACTTCTACGTCACCGCGCCGGGATCGGCCCGGGCCCGCAATGTGCTGTCGGTCAAGATCAATCCGGAACTGATCGACGAGTTGCCGCTGCCCAGGCCTAAGTTCGAAATCTTCGTCTACTCCCCGCGGGTCGAGGGTGTCCACCTGCGTTTCGGTCCGGTCGCCCGCGGCGGCCTGCGGTGGTCTGACCGCCGCGAGGATTTCCGCACCGAGGTCCTTGGGCTGGTCAAAGCCCAGGCCGTCAAAAATGCGGTCATCGTTCCGGTGGGGGCCAAAGGCGGGTTCGTGGTCAAGCACCCGCCTGCACCCACCGGCGACCCTGGGGCCGACCGTGATGCCTTCCGTGACGAGGGTGTGGCCTGCTACCGGTTGTTCGTCTCCGGCCTACTCGATGTCACCGACAACATCGACCGGGCCGGCGGCGGGGTCGTAGCTCCCGAACGGGTGGTGCGTCGTGACGGCGATGATGCCTACCTGGTGGTTGCCGCCGACAAGGGCACCGCCACGTTCTCCGACATCGCCAACGACGTCGCCGACTCATACGGCTTCTGGCTGGGCGATGCGTTCGCCTCCGGCGGTTCGGTGGGCTACGACCACAAGGCGATGGGCATCACCGCCAAGGGCGCGTGGGAGTCGGTCAAGCGACATTTTCGCGAGATGGGAGTCGACACCCAGGCCCAGGACTTCACCGTCGTCGGGGTGGGCGACATGAGCGGCGACGTGTTCGGCAACGGCATGCTGCTCTCGCCGCACATCCGGCTGCTCGCCGCCTTCGACCACCGGCACATCTTCGTCGACCCCGATCCGGACGCGGCCCGGTCCATAGCCGAACGACGCCGGCTATTCGACCTGCCCCGCTCCAGTTGGGAGGACTACGACGCCGGACTCATCAGCGTCGGCGGCGGGGTCTTCAGCCGGCAGCAGAAGTCGATCCCGATCAGCGAGCAGATGCGCCGGGCGCTCGGAATCGAGGACGCTGTCGCCGAGATGACCCCGCCCGATCTGATCCGCGCCATTCTCCGTGCCCCGGTGGACCTGCTGTTCAACGGCGGCATCGGCACCTACATCAAGGCCGAGAGCGAGTCCGACGCCGACGTCGGTGACCGCGCCAACGACACCGTACGCGTCAATGGAAATCAGGTGCGCGCCAAAGTGATCGGCGAAGGGGGCAATCTCGGCGTGACTTCGCTGGGCCGGGTGGAGTTCGACCTGTCCGGCGGGCGGATCAATACCGACGCCATGGACAACTCCGCCGGGGTCGACTGCTCCGACCACGAGGTCAACATCAAGATCCTGGTCGATTCCCTGGTCAGCGCCGGGCGGATCGACCCCGGCCGGCGCACCGAACTGCTGGTTTCGATGACCGATGAGGTCGGCCGGCTGGTGCTCACCGACAACAGCGACCAGAACGACCTGATGGGCACCAGCCGCGCCAACGCGGCGTCGCTGCTCAATGTGCACGCCCGTCAGATCCGCGAGCTTGAGGAGCGGCGCGGACTGAACCGGGAACTCGAGGCGCTGCCGTCCGACAAGGAGATCCTCCGTCGCCAGGACATCGGAGCCGGGCTGACCTCTCCGGAACTGGCCACCTTGATGGCGCACGTCAAGCTCGACCTCAAGGACCTGGTGCTGGCCAGCGACCTGCCCGATCAGGAGGTCTTCGCCTCGCGACTGCCCGAGTATTTCCCGGCGCCGCTGCGCGAGGGGTTCAGCGCCGAGATCCGCTCCCACCAACTGCGCCGGGAGATCGTCACCACCATGTTGGTCAACAACGTGGTCGACACCGGCGGGATCACCTTCGCCTACCGGGTCACCGAGGACGCCGGGGTCAACTACGTCGACGCGGTGCGCGCCTTCGCCGCCAGCGAGGCGATTTTCGGCATCGAGAACACCTGGCGCGGCATTCGCGCGGCGGGTGCGGCCGGTGTCCCGGTGGCCGTTACCGACCGGATGACCCTGGACCTGCGGCGGCTACTCGACCGCTCCGCCCGGTGGCTGTTGAACTACCGCCCGCAGCCGTTGGCGGTGGGGGCCGAGATCAACCGTTTCGCGGCGAAAGTCGCTGCACTGCTGCCCGGCATGCCGGGGTGGCTGCGCGGCGACGACCGCGACATCGTCGCCAAGGAGTCCGGGGAGTTCGCCGCCGGGGGATCGCCGGACGATCTGGCCTTCACGGTGGCATCCGGCTTGTATCAGTACAGCCTGCTGGACGTCATCGACATCGCCGACATCGCCGACCGGGAGCCGGCCGAGGTGGCCGACACCTACTTCGCGCTGATGGACTACCTGGGTACCGACGGCCTGCTCACCGCCGTCTCGGGACTGCCGCGCGACGACCGCTGGCACGCGCTGGCCAGGTTGGCTGTCCGCGACGACATCTACGGGTCGCTGCGGGCGCTGTGCTTCGACGTGCTGGCCGCCGGCGAGCCGAACGAGACCGGGGAGGAGAAGATCGCCGAATGGGAGCACAGCAACGGCTCC
>VERS01000273.1 GCA_018882545.1 Mycobacterium sp. | reverse complement strand
GCGTGCTCTTCGCGTCCGCCGGAGAGGATGCCCAGGGCGGCGCCGGGGATGCGCGCCGAACGCATCGCCGCCACCAGCGCCTCGGTCACGGCGCGGAATTGCGGGGACGCGTCGCGGGCCAGCCCCACCGGAAGCGGGTTCTCCCGCGGCGGGGGTGTGCTCGCGGCGGGCTCGGCGCCCTCAGTCGCCCGGTCGGCGCACCCGGCGGCGGTCGCGGCCAGTAGGAGCAGCATTCCCCGCCGGGTGATCCTGGGCACGCGCGCAGTATAAGTTCATCTGGCATTTTGCCGCTGGTTTCGAGTGCCCTCCGGGTCGTGCGGCTCCCGCATCAGCTCACGGGCCCTCCTCAGGATCGCCACCTCCGTCTCTGGTCCGGTCACCGATGCCCAGATCGTCGGCGATCTGGGCGGTGGGGCGGCCGGCGGCCACCAGGTCGAGCACCTTGCGCGGAACTCTTCGGGATAACGCTTCGGTCGAACGCATCGACTCCGTGGAACCCGGGGCACATCAGAGTCTCCGGACATCGCAGGGGCGGTTCATACTTCGAGTTGGATCCGAATTACCGAACGCAACCCCACTTGGATAGGACACAGTGTGATGGCCGAAGCGCAGTCCGACCGCCGCATCCCCTTGCTGGGACCGACCTCACGGGGTGAGACTGCCGAACAGGGTCGGTTGGATGCGTGCGCTGCCGGGACCGAACCGTGGCAGGACTGGGGAACCTACCTGTCCGAACGGGCGTGGGGCACCGTGCGGGAGGACTATTCGGCGAACGGTGACGCCTGGAACTACTTCCCTTACGCCCACGCCCGGTCCCGCGCCTACCGCTGGAATGAAGATGGCCTCGCCGGGTGGTGCGACCGGGCCCAGTACCTGTGCTTCGGGTGGGGCTTTTGGAACGGTGTTGACGACCACCTCAAGGAGCGTCCGTTCGGCCTCACGAACGAACAGGGCAATCATGGTGAGGATGTCAAGGACTACTGGTTCTACACCGACAACACCCCTACCCATTCCTACGCATCGGTGGTCTATAAGTACCCCCAAGATCGCTTTCCCTACGACGACCTCGTGGCGTTCAACCAGTCACGCACCACAGAGGAACCCGAATACGAACTGTTCGACGCGCTGGAATCGATGTGGCGGGAAAACCGCTACTTCGACATCACGGTGGAGTACGCAAAGGCCTCCCCCAACGACATGGTGTGCCGAATGACTGCGGTCAATCGAGGCCCCCGGGACGCTCCGCTCACAGCGGCAGCCCAATGGTGGTTCCGCAACCTGTGGTCGTGGCAGTTCGGTGACGAGCCGCCGCGAATCGAACGCACCGCGCACGGTGCCACGTTCGACCATCCCAAGTTGGGGCGCTATTGGTGTTACACCACAGCAGAGGGCGCCCCCACCCAATGGATGTTCTGCGAGAACAACACCAACAACGAGGTTGTCTTCGGTACCGAGAATGCCTCGGCCTTTGTCAAGGACGGCGTCAACAACGCCATCGTCGACGGCCGCCAAGACGAGGTCAACCAGGAAGGCGGTAGTAAGGCAGCTGCGGTGGCCAGCACCGTAATCCCCGCGGGGGGTTCGTGGACCATGACGGTGCGTTTTTCGCCGACCGAGCTACCTGACGCATTCGGCGCAGCGGAGCAGATCCTCAACGATCGCCGGCGCGAGGCGGACGAGTACTACGCCTCCTGGCAGCGCCGGTCGTTGAGCGAGGACGAAAAACTCGTCCAACGCCAAGCAATCGCCGGTCTGCTGTGGAGCAAACAGTTCTACAACTACCACGTGACCAGGTGGATGAAAGGTGACGAGACGATGCCGCCGCCTCCAGCGGAACGCTGGCAGGGGCGTAACGCCGACTGGCTGCACATCGTCAACGAGGATGTGTTGCTCATGCCCGATGCGTGGGAGTACCCGTGGTATGCCGCCTGGGACCTGGCCTTTCACGCGGTGACTTTGGCGATGGTGGATCCGGCGTTCGCAAAAAAGCAGATCATCTACATGCTGTCCAGCCTCTACCAGCATCCTCACGGTGAGGTGCCGGCGTACGAGTGGGACTTCTCCAACACCAATCCACCGACGTTGGCATGGGCTGCGTGGGAGGTGTACCTGCTCGATGCCGCAGGTAGCGGCGAACCCGACTTCAACTTCCTGGCGACGGCCTACCGCGGTCTGCTCACGTGCCTGACCAGCTGGCTCAACACCCAGGATCCCCTGGGTAAGAATCTCTACGCCGGTGGCTTTCTCGGCATGGACAACATCGGTGTGTTCAATCGCGATCATCCACTGCCGACCGGGGGGCAACTCGTGCAATCCGACGGCACCGCTTGGGTTGCCCAGATGGTGATCCAAATGGGTGAGATCGCCTTGGAACTGCGTCGCCGCGATTCCGGCTACCTCAACGACATCGAGAAACTGCTGCTGGGCTTCGCGATCATGTCCAGTGCGCTGGAATCGGGCCGGGACGGGGTGAGCCTGTGGAACGACGATGTGGGCTTCTACTGCGATGCGATTGTGCACCCTGACGGGAGCCATAACCAACTCGGGGTGGTGTCGATGCAGGCACTGATCCCTGTTCTAGCAGCGGTAGCTGTGCCGGCGGTGGACGACACCCCCGAGGATCCTGACTATCAGATGGCCCCGGAGTTGATGCTGCTGCGCGAGAAGGTGCTGAAACACCACCCAGAGTTCAAAGGGTCTGTCGCTCTCACCCCAGACCATGGTGATGGCTCGGCGTTGTTGTTCACCGCGGTCAAACCCGACCGGCTGCGGCGCATCCTGCAACGCATGGTGGATCCGGATGAGTTGCTGTCCGACTACGGGATCAGGTCGCTGTCTGCGGCCTACCGGGACCAGCCCTACACATTCTGGGTAGGTCACGAGGCGCATACGTTGCCCTACTGGCCGGCTGAGTCGAAGAACAAGATGTTCGGCGGTAACTCCAATTGGCGGGGCCCTATCTGGTTCCCAATCAACCTGCTCCTCATCCAGTCGCTGCTCACCTACGATGCCTTCTTCGGGGACACGCTCACCATCGAATATCCCGCAGGCAGTCGCACCGAGGTGACGCTGGCGGAGGTGGCAGAGGACATCGCGTCGCGGCTGATCAGCATCTTCGTTCGCGGTGACGATGGCCGCAGGGTGGTGCTCGGCGATCACGACTACTTCCAAAACGATGCGCATTGGCGGGACTTGGTCCCGTTCTACGAGTACTTCGATGGTGACGACGGGCATGGCTGCGGGGCGATGCACCAAACGGGGTGGACGGCAAGCGTGGCGATCCTGATGCAACTACGGGGCCGTTTCCGTGAGACCAGGGCCGCCACTCGAGGGCGATAGGTCGTCATCTGGCTCTATGAATCGCGCCCGCCGTCGAATCGTTTCCGGTGGACCTCGATCTCCGGTTGGGCGTCAAATGCCCAATTCGCAATCGCCATAACAGGTTCGGTGAAGCTGACGCCGAGCGTCGTCAACTCGTACTCGGTCCGCAGCGGCACTTCGGGATAGACAGTCCGCCGGACGAGGCCGTCGCGTTCGAGCTTGCGCAGGGTCACCGTGAGCATCCGGTGGGAGATGCCCACTACTGCGCGCTGGATGGCGTTGAACCGCAGCGGCCCACCGCTGAGACACAGGATCACCAGAAGGGTCCACTTATCGCCGAGTTGGCTGAGGATCTCCCGCACGATCCGGCATCCGGCGGAATCCCCGGCGGCCACCCGAATCCCCTGCTCGGTGTGGGTGGTGGCGCAGTTGTCGGCGACGGTCACGGTGCGGGTCGTCATCGGCTACCTCCGGATCCGGCACGCACCTTTTAGTGCGTTCTTGCGAGGGGACCCGCGCTGGGCCACCATCGGTTACTTGAAGTGCGTACCTGTTTTCGTACCCCAACGGAGGGGCTTTTCGTGGCCGCATTCACCCAACGCGAAGTGGACTATCTGAGAGGTCAGCCGTTGATGCGGTTCGCTTCCGCCTCGCCGACCGGCCGGCCCGACGTCGCCGCGGTGGCCTTCTCGGTGGACGGCGATGACATCGTCACGGCCGGTTTCGACATCGCCAAGACGGTCCGCTACCGAAATGTTCAGGCCAACCCCCGCGCGGCGGTGGTGATCGATGACCTCGCGGCAACGGAGCCGTGGACGCCGCGCGGCATCAAGGTGCGCGGTCGTGTCCGGATCGAACAGGACGCCTCCGGCCAGCGGTTCCGCATCACCCCCGAAGTCGTCTGGAGTTGGGGCATCAACGACCCGGTGCCGGGCATCCCCACGATGGAACGAAGGGACATCACCTCGTGAGCAGTGGCGCCGAGTTCGATTTCGAGGCCATGAAGGCCCAAGGGGAAGCTGCCGGCATCCCGGTTCTCTACCTGTTGGTCATGACTCCGCTGCCGGTGGTCGGCTCACGGCCTGCGGTGTCGTCGGCGTTGGAAGCCCATTACGCGTACATGCACCG
>VERS01000272.1 GCA_018882545.1 Mycobacterium sp. | reverse complement strand
GCGTACCGCGGTGTGCACCGGGGCGTTCACCAGACTGATCACCTCGGTATCGGAGCTCGGCCACCCCATCCGCGCGCACGCCAACGTCACCGATGACACATGCGGCAACACCCGCACCAGATCCGGTCCGTACATCCGGATCAGCGTCGAGGCGATGCCGTGCATGAGTGGATCACCGCTGGCCACGATATGGACTTCCGCCGGTGCGTCGCCGTCCTCTTCGTCATCGAGCAGCCGCTCCAACGCCGGCATCATCGGGCTCGGCCACTCCACCCGAGGCGCCCCGACGGTGTCGTCGAGCAGGTCGAGTTGGCGCGCCGATCCGTAGATGAGCGAAGCGTTGCGCAGTTCGGACCGGGACTGCTCCGATAAGCCCGGCATTCCGTCGGCACCGATTCCCACCACGACGATCTGGCTCATGGCGTCTCTTCCGTCTGGTTCATCGGGGCATCCTCCGCCACACCGGTTGGGGCAGCAATCGCATTCCGAAGAACAACGGCCGAAGCGCCCACGGCACCCAGACGACGCGGCGGCCCGTCGCCAACGCCCGCGCGGTCGCCGCAGCGACCTGGGCCGGCGTGCTGGACAGCGGTGCGGGGTTCATCCCCGCTGTCATCCGGCCGATGACGAACCCGGGTCGTACGATCAGAAGCCGCACGCCGCTGCCGTGCAGGGCGTCGGATAGCCCGCTGGCGAAACCGTCCAAACCCGCCTTGGCCGAGCCGTACACGTAGTTGGTCCGCCGCACCCGAACCCCCGCCACCGATGAGAACACCACCAGCGTTCCGTGCCCGGCGGCACGCATCCGCGCCCCCAGATGGGTCAGTAGGCTCACCTGCGCAACGTAGTCGGTGTGGACGATGGCGAGGGCGTGTGCCGCGTCGTTTTCGGCGCGGGCCTGATCGCCGAGAACGCCGAACGCCAGCACCGCAACGTCGATATCCCCGTAGTCCCCGCCCAGCCTGTCCATCAGCGGTCCGTGCGAGTCCACGTCGTCGGCGTCGAACTCGACGGTGTGCACCGCCGCCGCACCCGCGGCCCGCACGGCGGCGACCTCAGCCTCGAGTCGGTCGGCTCCACGGGCGGCGAGCACAACCGTGGCAGCAGGCGCCAGTAGGGCGGCCAGTGCCGAGCCGATCTCGCTGCGGCCGCCGAAAACGACCACCACCTGACCCGCCGTGTCGGATGCGTCCTGCACGGTTGGAATTATTCCCTGCGCTAGCGTGGACGCTGATGCCGAACACCACCGCGAGACTCACCAGCGACGCCTTGGAGTTCCTCACCGAACGCCACCTGGCGATGCTCACCACGTTGCGGGCCGACGGCTCCCCGCACGTGGTAGCCGTCGGTTTCACCTTCGACCCGGAAACCCATATCGCCAGGGTGATCACCAGCGACGGCTCGCAAAAGGCGGTCAACGCCGAGCGCAGCAATGTCGGTGTGCTGTCCCAGGTGGACGGTGCCCGGTGGTTGTCGCTCGAGGGGATCGCCGGTGTGAACCGCGAACCGGACGCGGTTCGCGACGCCGAAGTGCGCTACGCCCAGCGGTACCGCACCCCCAGGCCCAATCCGCAGCGGGTGGTCATCGAGGTGCTGATCAAGCGGGTGCTGGGTTCGTCCACCCTGCTCGACCGGTCCGTGATCCAGCCAGATCCGCTCTGATCAGTCGACGACAACCAGTTCATGCGGCCGGGTGTTGACCGCTAGCGCACCGTCGGCGGTGACGATCACGATGTCCTCGATCCGGGCGCCCCACCGGCCCGGCAGGTAGATGCCCGGTTCGATGCTGAAGGCCATACCTTCGGCCAGGATCTGCCCGTTGCCCGCCACGATGTAGGGCTCCTCGTGAACCGACAGTCCGATACCGTGACCGGTTCGGTGCACGAAGTATTCGGCGAGTCCGGCCTCGGCGAGCAGGTCGCGGGCGGCCGCGTCGACGTCCTGGGCAGCTACTCCGGGGCGCACCGCCGCCACCGCAGCGGCCTGGGCGCGTTGCAGGACTTCGTACTGTGCGGCCACCTCCGCGGACGGCTCACCCAGGCTGTAGGTGCGGGTGCAGTCGGAGTTGTAGCCGGGCTCCACCGGACCGCCGATATCGACGACGACGATGTCCCCGCGCCGCAGTTCGCGCCCCGAACACTGGTGGTGCGGGTCGGCGCCGTGCGGACCTGAGCCGACGATGACGAAGGCCGCCTCCGAATGCCCTTCGGCAACAATGGCTTCGGCGATATCGGCGGCAACCTCGGCCTCGGTTCGGCCCGGCTTGAGGAACTCCGGGACGCGAGCGTGCACCCGGTCGATCGCCGCCCCCGCCCGGCGCAGCGCGTCGATCTCATCGGGGCCCTTGATCATCCGCAGCGCGGCCATCACCCCGGTCGCCAGCACCGGCGTCGCCCCCAGAATCTCGGTGAGGGGCAGAAGGTGCAGGGCGGGCATCGAATCAGTCACCGCAACCCGTGCGTGCCCGCCCACTGCCAGCGCCACCAGATTGTAGGGATTCTCCCCGTCCACCCAGTCCTGGATGGTCAGACCGAGGTCAGCCGCGGCGGACTCCTTGATTGCAGCCAGTTCCAATCGGGGCAGCACCAGAGTGGGGTTGCCGACCGCGGGAACTACCAGAGCGGTCAGCCGCTCGAAAGTCTGCGCCCGCGAACCGATCAGGTAGCGCAAGTCGTAGCCGGGTGTGATGATCAGGCCCGCCAGACCGGCCTGCACCGCGCCCGCCGCCGCGGCGGCTAGTCGCTGTGCGTACACCTCGTGGGGAAACCGGGTCGTCATGGCAGCCAGGCTAGCGTGGTGGCCTATGTCTGATGGGATGCCGTCCGCACCGATCCGGTCCGCGCCGGTCCTGCTGCTCGACGGCGCCAGTATGTGGTTCCGCTCCTACTTCGGTGTGCCAGCCTCGATCACCGGTCCCGACGGTCAACCGGTCAACGCCGTCCGCGGTTTCATCGACAGCATCGCAACACTGATCGTCCGGGAGCGGCCGGCCCGGCTGGTGGTGTGCCTGGACCTCGACTGGCGCCCGGCCTGGCGGGTGGAGTTGATCCCGTCCTACAAGGCGCACCGCGTCGTCGAGGAGGGCAGTCCTCTCGGTGACGGGTCGTCGGCGGACCTCGAGGAGATACCCGATGACCTGAGCCGGCAGGTGGAGATGATTCTCGAGGTTCTGGATGCCTTCGGCATCGCCACCGCCGGGGCGGCGGACTTCGAGGCCGACGATGTGCTCGCAACGCTGGCCGCCGCTGAGCGACGGGACCCGGTGGTGGTGGTCAGCGGGGACCGTGATCTGCTGCAACTCGTCGCCGACGAACCGGTCGAAGTGCGGGTGCTGTATCTGGGCCGCGGGTTGTCGAAGGCAACCATGTTCGGCCCGACCGAGGTGGCTGAGCGGTACGGGGTTCCGCCACACCGCGCCGGGTCAGCCTACGCCGAGCTGGCGCTGTTGCGCGGCGACCCGTCCGACGGGCTGCCGGGGGTGGCCGGTATCGGCGAGAAGACCGCCGCGACCATGCTGTCCCAGTACGGTTCGCTGGACGCAATCCTGCGCGCTGCGCACGACCCGAAATCCAAGCTCCCCAAGGCATTCCGAAGCAAGATCCTGGCTGCGACCGACTACATCGCAGCCGCCCGACCGGTGGTTCGGGTGGCCTGCGACGCCCCCGTGCGGTTGTCGCGCCCGGACGACCGCCTGCCACTGCATGCCGCCGACCCCGAACGGGTGGCCGACCTGGCCCGGCGCTTCGGAATCGGCTCGCCGGTCGCACGGCTGCAGAAGGCACTGGACGCGCTGCCGGCCCCCTGACCGCCGACCGCGGACTCGGGCGGGTCCGTGTGTCGGATCCTTACTTGGGACGACCCACCTCGTAGGTGCCCTTGTCGTCCTGGAAGGTCACCGTGACCTGGCGTTTGGTGCCGTCAATGCTGACCTCGCAGGTGAAGGTGTCGCCCTTTTTGACCGTCGGGTTCTGACCGTTGTTGCACCTGACGTCTTGAACGTTCTTGGCGCCGTATCCGTTGGCCTCGTCGGTGAGGATCTGCTGGACGCCCTGCTGGGCCTTGTTCACATCCAGCTTGGTGCTCACGAAGAAGCCGGGCTTCCAGAAGCCCAGCACCAGAACCGTGAGCAGGGCCAGCGCACCCAGGCCCGCCAGAATGGTGCCGACCAGACGCGAGGAGGCCTTGGCGGCTTCCTCGGCCCCCGGCGGGGCATAGGGCGGGTACTGGCCC
Organism: Mycobacterium sp.; assembly: GCA_018882545.1. Taxonomy (GTDB): domain Bacteria; phylum Actinomycetota; class Actinomycetes; order Mycobacteriales; family Mycobacteriaceae; genus Mycobacterium. The sequence continues at coordinate 231 of VERS01000272.1, read as the reverse complement.
GGCGGGTACTGGCCCGGCGCCGGCGGGTACTGACCGTACTGCGGGGGTGCTCCGTACGGTCCGGGCTGACCATACGGACCGGGCTGACCGTAGGGGCCGGGCTGGGCGTACTGACCAGGCTGGCCGTAGGCGGCCGGGTTGTAGTCGGCGGGCGCGCCGTAGGGCTGGGGCGGGTAGCCCGGGGCCACCGGCGGCTGACCGTACTGGGGGTACTGCTGCGGGGTGTAGGCC
>VERS01000271.1 GCA_018882545.1 Mycobacterium sp. | reverse complement strand
GTCCAGAACGGCCTGCGCCCGCGCCGGCTCGGCGGCCAGGGTCTGCAACGCCGCGAGCGCAGCGCCAACCGCGGCCGGGGCCAGGCCGGTGTCGAAGATGAACGGCCGGGCCGTGTTGATCAGATGCTCGCGCACCTCGTCGGCGCCCAGCACCGCACCGCCCTGACTGCCCAGCGACTTCGACAACGTGGTCGTCACCACCACATCGGCCGCACCGGCCAGCCCCACTTCATGCACCAGACCGCGCCCGCCGTCGCCGCGCACGCCCAGCCCGTGGGCCTCGTCGACCAGCAGGACCGCCCGATGGGCCCGGCAGAGATCGTGCAACTGCCGCAGCGGCGCCAGCGCACCATCTGTGCTGAAGACCGAGTCGGTGACCACCACGGCGCGTTCTTCGTCCCGGGCCGCCAGCGCCGAGGCCACCGCATCGACGTCCAGATGCGGGGTGACCACCACCCGCGCCCGCGACAGCCGGCAGCCGTCCACCAGCGATGCGTGGGCGGCCGCGTCGGACACCACCAGTGAGCCGGGACCGGACAGGCTGGCCAGCGCGGCGAGGTTGGCGGTGTAGCCCGAGGAGAAGACCAGCGCTGCGGATGCGCCCAGGAAGCCGGCCAGAGCGCCTTCCAAGTCTTCGTGCAGCTCGGTGTTTCCGGTGACCAACCGCGAACCGGTGGATCCGGCACCCCAGGTGCGCAGTGCCTGCACGCCGGCTTCGACGACCGCCGGGTGTCGGGACAGTCCGAGATAGTCGTTGGAGGCCAGGTCCACCGGTGTTGGCGCCGGCGGCCGGGGGTGCAACGTCCGGTGCAGCCCGGCCTGGCGGCGCTGCTGCTCCGCGCCGTCCAGCCAGGACAGCGGCGAGATATCGGTCCGGGGCGTCATCGACGCTCAGCCTATTGCCCGGGCGTCCGTCGCCCGGGCACCCATCGCCGCGGTGACCGCCACCATCGCCGCGCTGATCTGCTCGATCTCGGCATCCGAACAGATCAGGGGCGGCATGGCATAGATCAGGTTGCGGAACGGGCGCAGCCATACGCCGTGGTCGAGTGCCACCGGTGTGGCCTGTGCCAGGTCAACGGGAGTGTGGGTCTCGATCACCCCGATCGCCCCGAACACCCGCACATCCGCGGTCTGGGGCAGGGCGCGAGCCGGGGCCAGGCCCCGGGTCAGACCCTCGCCGATGGCCTGCACCCGCGCTCGCCAGTCCTGGCCCAGCAGCAGTTCCACCGAGGCCACCGCCACCGCACAGGCCAGCGGATTGGCCATGAACGTGGGGCCGTGCATCAGCGCACCGGCCCCGGCCGCGCTGATCGTCTCGGCCAGGGTCCGGGTGCACAGGGTCGCCGCCAGGGTGATGTAGCCACCGGTGAGCGCCTTGCCCACGCACATGATGTCCGGGGTGACGCCGGCGTGGTCGGCGGCGAACAGTTCACCGGTTCGCCCGAATCCGGTGGCGATCTCGTCGAAGATGAGCAGAACATCATGGCGGTCGCAGATGGCGCGCAGGTCGGACAGATAGCGCGGGTCGTGAAACCGCATACCGCCCGCCCCCTGGACCACCGGTTCGACGATCACCGCGGCGAGTTGATCTGCGCAGGATGACAATTGGGATTCGAATGCGCGGATGTAGCCCGGATCGTAATGTCCCGGCACCGCCGGCGCGAAGATCTGCCGGGCTAACACGTCGCGCCACAGGCTGTGCATGCCCCCGTCGGGGTCGCACACACTCATCGGGGTGAAGGTGTCCCCGTGATAGCCGCCCCGCCAGGTCATCAGCCGGCACTTGCCGAACCGGCCGGTACTGCGCCAGTACTGCAGCGCCATCTTCACCGCCACCTCGACGGCCACCGACCCCGAGTCGGAGAAGAACACCGTGTCCAGTCCGGCCGGGGTGATCTCGACCAGCAGTCGGGCCAACCTGGCGGCAGGCTCGTGGGTCAGGCCCCCGAACATCACGTGGTTCATCGTCTGAAGTTGACCGATGACCGCGGCATCGAGAACGGGATGCCCGTGACCGTGCAGGGCGGTCCACCACGAGGCCATCGCATCGAGGACGTCGACCTCGGTTCCGTCGTCGCGGACCACCCTCAGCCAAGCCCCCCGGGCGCCGACCGCGACCACCGGTGCATTCGGCCGGGGGCCGGCACCGCCGCCGATGGGGCTGTACGGGTGCCAGATGTGTGCGGCGTCGATGGCGCTGATCTGCTGTGGAGTCAACGCCGACACATCCGCCAGCCTAACGTCGGCCGGTCTGGGAATTGATTTACGTCGGCGACGGATCGGTCCGGGGAGTTGATAGATTGGGCGGCAATCATGGCCGCCCCGACCCTGACCCGGCCTGCGGAGACCACCGAGCCGGGCGCATCTGAACTGTGCCCACCCGAGCCGGCCCCGACGCCGCGCCGGACGGCCCCGTACCGGCACGATCTGGACGGGCTGCGCGGTGTCGCCATCGCGCTGGTCGCCGTCTTCCATGTCTGGTTCGGTCGGGTATCCGGCGGGGTCGACGTCTTTTTGGCCCTGTCCGGGTTCTTCTTCGGCAGTTCGCTGCTGCGCGGCGTGCTGACCCCGGGCTCGTCGTTGTCGCCGTGGCCGAACCTGTCCCGCCTGGTGCGGCGACTGCTGCCGGCACTGGTCGTCGTGCTGGCCGCAGCCGGGGTACTGACCGTCCTGGTGCAACCGCAGACCCGCTGGGAGACCTTCGCCGATCAGACCCTGGCCAGCCTGGGCTACTACCAGAACTGGGAACTGGCCGCGACCGCGTCGGACTACCGGCGGGCCGGTGAGGCGGTCTCGCCGCTGCAGCACATCTGGTCGATGTCGGTGCAGGGACAGTTCTACATCGCTTTCCTGGCGCTGGTCTTGCTGGTCGCCGCCGCGCTGCGCCGGATCATCGGGCCGGATCGGCTGCGCGCGGTGTTCATCGTGCTGCTGGGCACCCTGACCGTGGCCTCCTTCGTCTACGCGGCGATCGCACACCAGAACGATCAGGTCACCGCCTACTACGACAGTTTCGCCCGGGCCTGGGAACTGTTGATCGGGGTACTGGTCGGCGCGGTGCTGCCGCTGGTCGACTGGCCGATGCGGGTACGGGCCCTGCTGGCCGCCCTGGGACTGGCGGCCATCCTGCTCTGCGGGGTGCTGATCGACGGCGTCCACGCCTTTCCCGGGCCCTGGGCGCTGGTGCCGGTCGGTGCCACCATGCTGTTGATCCTGGCCGGCGGCAACCTGACCGCCAGGCCGTCGACCGCCGGTCGGCTACCACTGCCCAACCGGCTGCTGGCTACCCGGCCGCTGGTGAAACTGGGTGCGATGGCCTACGCGCTGTACCTGTGGCACTGGCCGCTGCTGATCTTCTGGCTGGCGCACACCGGCGAGACGCGGGCCACGTTCGGCGAGGGTTTGGCGATCCTGCTGACGTCCGGACTGCTGGCCTATCTGACGATGCGTTTCATCGAGGAGCCGCTGCGGTATCCCCGCGTCACCTCGGCCGCCGGCACCCGGCTGAGCAGGACGGCCATCGTCGGGGGCATCGCGGTGGCGCTGCTGGCGGTGACGCTGGTGGTGACCTCGTTCAGCTGGCGCGACCAGATGGCCCACCAGCGGGCCAACGGCCAGGAGCTGGCCAGCCTGGACCCGGACGGCTACCCCGGCGCGCGGGCACTGGTCGCCGATGCCCGGGTGCCCGATCTTCCGTTCCGACCCACCGTCCTGGAGGCCGGCGACGACATTCCGCCGTCGACCAACGACGGCTGTATCAGCGATTTCGACAACGTGGGAATCATCAACTGCAGCTACGGGGATCTGTCGGCGACCCGCACCATCGCCCTGGCCGGCGGATCGCACGCCGAGCACTGGATCACCGCACTGGACATCCTGGGCAAGGAGCACAACTTCAAGGTCGTCACCTACCTGAAGATGGGTTGCCCGCTGACCACCGAACCGCGGCCGCTGGTGATGGGCGATAACCGGCCCTACCCGAAGTGCCGGCAGTGGAACGAACGGGTGATGGCCAAGCTCATCAGCGACCGCCCCGACTACGTCTTCACCACATCGACCCGCCCGTGGAACACCAAACCGGGTGACACCATGCCGGGCACCTACATCGGGATCTGGAAGCAGTTGTCGGAGGCCGGGATTCCGATTCTCGGCGTGCGCGATACGCCCTGGCTGACCCGCAACGGCGAGCCGATCATCCCGGCGGACTGCCTGGCCGAGGGCGGGGATGCGGTGTCCTGCGGGGTCAAGCGTTCCAGGGTGCTCTCCGAGCGCAACCCGACATTGGACTTCGTCGGCCGGTTCCCGTTGCTCAAGCCCCTCGATCTCAGTGACGCGGTCTGCCGGGCGGATCTGTGCCGGGCCATCGAGGGCAACGTGCTGGTCTACCACGACGCCCATCACCTGTCGGCGTCCTACATGCGGACCATGACACCCGAACTGGGCCGACAGATCGTCGAAGCC
>VERS01000270.1 GCA_018882545.1 Mycobacterium sp. | reverse complement strand
GTGCCGGGCTGCGTGGCGACCGGCTCGTCGGGTGCACAGGCACTCAGGAGCGTGACCGCCCCGAACAACACCGGTGCGAGCACCGGGGCGAAGGTGCGTGGGGCCATGCCGCAGCCTAACCCGTCACCAACACGATCACGCCCGGTGGCTGTTCGGCGATGTCGGGGATGCGTGCCTGCACCGGCGCCTCGAGGACCTTGGCGACCGCCTCGGCGGCGGCCTGTTCGCCGTCGGTGGTGCCGAAGTAGACGGTGGTGGCCGGGACGTCGGCGGCGGTGAGGGTCGTCGACTCGGTGACGTTCCAGCCCGCCTCCCGCAGCCGATCGGCGGTGCGGTTGGCGGCGGCCTCGTCTTCGGCGACGCTGTAGACGCGTACATCAGCCTTCGGCGCGGGCGGCTTGGTGGTGGTCGTCGTGGTCATCGGCGAGGCGTCCTGGGAGTCCTTATTGCCCGAGGTCATCGCCTGCAGGCCGACCAGCATGAAGATGACGCCGAAGAACAGCAGCACCATGACCATGGCGCGCAGGGGCAGCCCGGAGGAATCGGGGACGCGCTCGTTCATCGCGCTTACCCTAGCGGTGCCCGGCGGGCACCCTCAGGGGACCTCGAAGCCCAGCCGCCGCGCAGCCCGGGCCTTCTGCCGGCTGGCGCGCAGCCGCCGCAGCCGCTTGACGAGCATGGGGTCGGCGGCCAGCGCCTCCGGTCGGTCGACCAGCGCGTTGAGCACCTGGTAGTAGCGAGTGGCCGACATCGAGAAGAGTTCTTTGATGGCCTCTTCCTTGGCGCCGGCGTACTTCCACCACTGGCGTTCGAACGCAAGGATGTCGCACTCCCGCCGGCTCAGCCCGTCAGGGAGATCGGCGTCGTCAACGGCCCGCTCGGCCCGTGCAGTCGCGCCATCCATGCGATTCGGGACCCTTTCACCAAATGACATTCCTGTGGTTATGCCCCGGTTATTGAATCATGGCAGTCGGGAATGGCACGGCACCGGACCCCGCGCGTCGGAGCACTCTTTAAGCTGCCGACCATGGCAGTCCGACCCATCGTGATCCTCGGCGACCCGGTGTTGCACACCCCGACCGTGCCGGTGGCGGTCGGACCCGGGGGCGATTTGCCGCCCGAACTCGGCGTCCTGATCACCGATCTGTACCAGACGATGGACGCCGCCCACGGCGTCGGTCTGGCGGCCAACCAGATCGGGGTGGGACTGCGTGTGTTCGTCTACGACTGCGCCGACGAACGCGGACAGGCCAGCCACCGCCGCGGGGTGGTGATCAACCCGGTTCTGGAAACCTCCGAGATTCCCGAGACGATGCCCGATCCGGAGACCGATGACGAGGGCTGCCTGTCGGTGCCCGGCGAATCGTTCCCCTGCGGCCGCGCCAAATGGGCCCGGGTCACCGGCCTGGACGCCGCGGGCAAACCGGTGAGCCTCGAGGGCACCGGGCTGTTCGCCCGGATGCTGCAGCACGAGACCGGCCACCTTGACGGGTTTCTCTACACCGACACCCTCATCGGCCGGCACGCCCGCGCCGCCAAGCGCGCCATCAAGTCCAACGGGTGGGGCGTTCCCGGCCTGTCCTGGACTCCCGGCGATGTGCCGGACCCGTTCGGTCACTGACCCGCCGGGCTAGCCTGGTCCGGTGCCGTCGAACGACCCGTGGGATGAGGACATCGCGCGCACCTACGACGATGACGAGTCGGCGATGGTCGACGCCGAGATCGTCTCGCCGGCAGTCGAACTGCTCACCGAACGCCCGCTCCGGCTCGCCACCTGGAACGTCAATTCGATTCGCGCTCGGGTAGACCGGGTGGTCGACTGGCTGCAGCGCGCCGAGGTCGACGTGTTGGCGATGCAGGAGACCAAGTGCGCCGACGACAGGTTCCCCGCCCTGACGTTTCTGGCGGCGGGATACGAGGTGGTGCACTGCGGCCACGATCAGTGGAACGGTGTGGCGATCGCCTCTCGCGTCGGATTCGACGACGTGCAGGTGGGTTTCACCGGCCAACCGGTCTGGGACGGCGGCCGGACCGGGCCGGGCACCGAGGCGCGTGCCCTCGGCGCCACCTGTGCCGGCGTGCGGATATGGAGCCTCTACGTGCCCAACGGCCGAACCGTGACCGACCCGCACTACCGCTACAAGCTGGACTGGCTTGCCGCGCTGAATGATACGGCGCAATCGTGGCTCACCGCCGACACCGAGGCGCAGATCGCCCTGGTCGGTGACTGGAACATCGCCCCCCGTGACGAGGATGTCTGGGACATCGAGGCCTTCCGCGGCAGCACCCATGTCAGTGCACCGGAGCGGGCCGCCTTCGCCGCGATCGAGAAGGCCTTCACCGATGTGGTCCGGCCCTTCGCCCCGGGACCGGGCGCCTACACCTACTGGGACTACACCCGGTTGCGATTCGCCAAACGCCAGGGCATGCGTATCGACTTCATCCTGGCCTCCCGGGCGCTGGCCCGCCGCGTGGTGCACGCTGAGATCGTCCGGGATGAGCGCAAGGGCGGCAGGGAGAGCGCGCCCAGCGATCACGCCCCGGTGTTCATCGACGTCGGGGCGAGTGAGCCCGTGGGATTGGAATGCGACCGTGCCGGAGGCTGACGGCGGTGCGATGATGGGCTGAGCCCGTTAGGGAGGACCGTGAACTTTCTGCCCCTACCGCCGCCGGGACAGACGCCGGTTCGGGTGCTGACCATCGCCGGATCGGACTCCGGGGGCAGCGCCGGACTGCAGGCCGACATGCGGACCTTCACCCTGCTGGGCGTACACCCGCTCGTCGCGATCACCGCGGTGACAGTCCAGAACTCGCTGGGCGTCATGCGATTTCACGAGGTGCCCGGCGATGTCGTCGGCGGCCAGATCGAGGCGGTCGTCAACGACATCGGCGTTCAGGCCGCCAAGACCGGAATGCTGGCATCCGCGGCAATCATCGAGACCGTCGCGGGAACCTGGTGCGACCTCGGTCTGGCAGACACCACCCCGCTCGTCGTCGACCCGGTCTGCGCCTCGATGTACGGCGAACCGCTGCTGCAGCCCTCCGCCCTGGACACCCTGCGCACCCGGCTCTTTCCGCTGGCCAGCCTGATCACCCCCAACCTCGACGAGGTCCGCCTGCTGGTCGGCATCGACGTTGTCGACGCCGCGACCCAGCGCGACGCGGCCCGGGCCCTGCACGACCTGGGGCCGCGGTGGGCGCTGGTCAAGGGCGGGCACCTGCGCTCGGCCCCCGACAGTCCCGACCTGCTCTACGACGGCACCGAGTTCCATCAGTTCGACGCGGCGCGCATCGACACCGTGCACGACCACGGCGCCGGGGACACCCTGGCGGCGGCGACCGCCTGCGCGCTCGCGCACGGCTACCGAATGCCCGAGGCGGTCGCGTTCGCCAAGACCTGGGTCACCGAGAGCCTGCGGGAGGCCTACCCACTCGGTGGGGGGTTCGGGGGTGTTTCGGCGCTGTTCCGGCTCCGGGCGCCGTGAACGGCGCGGGCCTGGCCGCGATGGACGCCGTGGCGCATCGGCCCGACGGCCACCCGCGCGGTGTGGTGCTGCTCACCCACGGCGCCGGCGGCAGCCGGGAGTCGCCCATGCTGGTCGGCATCTGCCAGCAGTGGGCGCGGCGGGGATGGCTGGCCGTTCGCTACAACCTGCCCTACCGGCGGCGGCGGCCGAAGGGGCCGCCGTCCGGTTCGGCCGTTGCCGACCTGGCGGGGGTGGCCGAGGCCGTCGCGGCCGCCGCTGCGCTGGACTGCGGTCCGGTCATCGCCGGCGGGCACTCCTACGGCGGGCGGTTGACGTCGATGGTGGCGGCCGGCCAACCCGGCGTGCTGACCGTCCTGACCCTGTTCTCCTATCCGCTGCACCCACCCGGACGGCCGGAACGGCAACGCACTGAACACTTCCCGGCGATCACCGTGCCCACGGTGTTCACCCACGGCAGTTCCGACCCGTTCGGGTCCATCACCGAGTTGCGGACCGCCGTCGCGCTCATCCCCGCGCCGACGGCGATCGTCGAGATCAGCGGCGCCCGGCACGACTTGGCCGTGCGCCGCGGGTCCGAGGTCCCCGATGTCGCGACGTTGGCCGTGGAAGCTGCGCTGCGGATCGGCCGGTGCGGCTGAGTCCGGTACCGTCGGCTCCATGACCGAGCAGAACTACGACGTCATCATCGTCGGGGCCGGTTTCGCGGGGATCGGCGCGGCCATCCAACTCAAGCGACTGGGCTTCGAGAATCTGGTGCTGCTGGACCGCGAGGACGACCTGGGCGGCACCTGGCATGTCAACCGCTACCCGGGTCTGACCGTCGACGTACCGACCACCACCTATTCCTATTTCTTCGAGCCCAACCCGAACTGGTCGCGGCTGTTTTCCACCGGGGCGGAGATCAAGCAGTACGCCGACGACGTCGCCGACAAGTACGACGTGCGCCGGCACATCCGGTTCAACGTGTGCGTGGAGG
>VERS01000269.1 GCA_018882545.1 Mycobacterium sp. | reverse complement strand
GCCTGTCCGAGGCCGCCAAGAGCTGGGTGATCACCGCCTACGTGCTGACCTTCGGCGGCCTGATGCTGCTCGGCGGCCGGGTCGGCGACGCCATCGGGCACAAACGGGCCTTCATCTCCGGCGTGGGCGTGTTCACCATCGCCTCGATGGCGTGCGGGCTGGCCACCGACGGGCCGCTGCTGATCGCCGCCCGCGCGGTCCAGGGCATCGGCGCCGCGGTGGCCGCTCCGACCGGACTGGCGCTGATCGCCACCACCTATGCCGCCGGGCACGCCCGAAATCAGGCCATGGCGATCTCGGCGGCCATGCAGGGCGTCGGCTCGGTGCTCGGTCTCGTCGTCGGCGGCGCGCTGACCGTCATCTCCTGGCGGCTGGCCTTCCTCATCAACCTGCCGATCGGCGCGCTCATCATCTGGATCGGGCTCACCCGGCTGGAGGAGACCCGGCACGAGCGGCTCAAACTCGACATCTCCGGCGCGCTGCTGGCCACCCTCGGTTGCACCGCGGCGGTGCTGGTGTTCACCCAGGGCCCGGCGCGCGGATGGACGGACCCGTGGGTGATCGGGGCCGGGGCGGCCGCGGTGCTGCTGTTCATCACCTTCTTCCTGGTGGAGCGCAAGGCCGACCACCCCCTGGTCCCGCTGTGGCTGTTCCGCAACCGCAACCGGGTGGCGACTTTCGTCTCGCTGTTCCTGGCCGGGGGGGTGTTGCTGACGCTGACCGTGATGATCGGGCTCTACGTTCAGGACGTACTGGGCTATTCGGCCCTGCACGCCGGTATCGGATTCATCCCGTTCGCGCTGGCGCTGGGGCTGGGCAATCTCGCCACCGCCCGGTTGGCGCCGCACATCGCGCCGCGCTGGCTGATCATCGGCGGCGGGGTGTTCGTTCTGGGCGCGATGCTCTTCGGGTCGACGTTGACCCGAACGATTCCCTACTTCCCGGACCTGCTGCTGCCCATCGTGGTCGGTGGTTTCGGTATCGGGGTGATCTCGGTGATCCTGCCGCTGTGCGCGGTGGCCGACGTCGGTCCACAGGAGATCGGCCCTGTCAGTGCCATCACCCTGATGGCCCAAAACCTCGGCGGCCCCTTGGTTCTGGTGGTGATCCAGGCCGTGCAGATCTCCCGCACCCTCTACCTCGGCGGCACCACCGGCCCGGTCGCGGAGATGACCCCCGCCCAACTCGACGCCCTCGATGCCGGCTACACCTACTCGCTGCTGTGGATCGCCGCGGTGGCCGTCCTGGTCGGCGCCAGCGCGCTGTTCATCGGGTTCTCCGCCAAACAGATCGCCGCCGCCCAGCACACGCGCGAGGCCGTCGAGGCCGGTGAACTCTGACGGTCGGTCCGCAGTCCGACCCGCTACGGGGCGGGTGGATAAGCTAGCCCGCTGTGATCACTCGCATGTCGGAACTGTTCCTGCGCACCCTGCGCGACGACCCGGCCGATGCGGAGGTGCCCAGCCACAAGCTGCTGATCCGGGCCGGCTATGTGCGCCCGATCGGGCCGGGCCTGTACAGCTGGCTGCCGCTGGGCCTGCGGGTGCTGCGCAGGGTCGAACACATCGTGCGCCAGGAGATGCTCGCGATCGGCGGCCAGGAGATCCTGTTCCCGGCGTTGCTGCCGCGCGCGCCCTACGAGACCACCAACAGATGGACCGAGTACGGCGACGGGGTCTTCCGGCTCAAGGACCGTCGCGGCAACGACTACCTGCTGGGCCCCACCCACGAGGAGCTGTTCACCCTGACGGTGAAGGGCGAATACAGCTCCTACAAGGATTTCCCGCTGCTGTTGTTCCAGATCCAGGCCAAGTACCGCGACGAGGCCCGGCCGCGGGCGGGCATCCTGCGCGGCCGGGAGTTCGTCATGAAGGACTCCTACTCCTTCGACGTCGATGACGACGGTCTGCGCGCGGTCTACCTGGCTCACCGCGCCGCCTACCAGAAGATGTTCTCCCGCATGGCGATCCGCTATGTGATCGTCTCGGCGGTGTCCGGTGCGATGGGCGGCAGCGCCTCTGAGGAGTTTCTGGCCGAAAGTGAGGTCGGTGAGGACACCTTCGTGCGATGCCTGGAATCCGGCTATGCCGCCAACGTCGAGGCCGTCACCACCGCGGCGCCGGCACCCCTACCCGTCGACGGACTGCCACAGCCGGTGGTCCACGACACCGGCGACACGCCCACCATCGCCACCCTGGTGGACTGGGCCAACGGCGCCGGCCTGGGTCGCGCCGTGACCGCCGCCGACACGCTGAAGAACGTGCTGCTGAAAGTGCGCGCCCCCGGCGGTGACTGGGAACTGCTCGGCGTCGGTGTTCCCGGCGATCGCGAGGTCGACGACAAACGCCTCGGCGCGGCCCTGGACCCGGCCGAGTATGCGATGCTCGACGACTCCGACTTCGCCAGGTACCCGTTCCTCAAGAAGGGCTATATCGGTCCGAAAGCTCTGCTGGACAACGGTGTTCGCTATCTGGTGGACCCGCGCGTAGTGGCCGGGACGGCGTGGATCACCGGCGCGGACGAGACCGGCAAGCACGTCGTCGGCCTGGTGGCGGGGCGCGACTTCACCCCGGACGGGGTGATCGAGGCCGCCGAGGTCCGCGACGGCGATCCGTCCCCGGACGGCGCGGGAGCCCTGGTCAGCGCGCGCGGCATCGAGATCGGCCATATCTTCCAGCTGGGCCGCAAGTACACCGATGCGTTCGGCCTCGACGCACTCGGGGAGGACGGCAAGCCCGTCCGGCTGACCATGGGTTCCTATGGGGTCGGGGTGTCCCGGCTGGTGGCCGTCATCGCCGAGCAGCACCACGACGATCTCGGCCTGCGCTGGCCGGCGTCGGTGTCGCCGTTCGACGTGCACGTGGTGATCGCCAACAAGGATCCCGATGCGCGGGCCGGTGCCGAAGCGTTGGCCGCGGCGTTGGACGGCCGGGGCATCGAGGTGCTCCTCGACGACCGGACGGCCTCGCCCGGGGTCAAGTTCAAGGACGCCGAACTGCTGGGGGTGCCCTGGATCGTGGTGGTGGGTCGCGGCTGGGCCGACGGCACCGCCGAGCTGCGCAACCGGTTCAGCGGCCAGACCCGCGAGATCGCCGTCACCAGCGCGGCTGAGCAGATCGCCCGGGACATCGAGGCGGCGCTGGCCGAGGGCCAGGGGAATCCCGAGGAATCCCGCGGAATCTAGAGCAATCCCGGCTATTCCGTGCCGCCGGGGAACGCCTCGATCACCGGCCACGCGCCCAGCACCACCCGCCAGCGCGCCGCCATCACCGCGCATTGGGTCAGCGCGGTCGCGGCGAAGGCCCGGTCCTGCTCGGCGGTGTCGCCCCCGGTGGTCTGCTCCAGCACCGCGCGCCAGGCCACCGCGCAGTCGCTTTCCATCCGGATCGCCAGTTTGGCGGCGTTGGCCGGGGTGTCCACCGGCATCGGCAACTGGTAGCCCACTGCCGCCAGCGGCACCTTGATCGAGCGCTCGGTCATCAGGTCCACGGTCGCGTCGCGGCGGTCGCGGTGCTCGGCCACCGCCTGGGAGACCAGTTCATTGGTCTGCGGCAGGACGTGGGCCGACACCAGTCCGTAGCCGTAGATCGCGGCGTGTTCGGCGGCCAGGGCGTCAAACAGGGCACCGGGCCCTGGCTCGGTGGGGCGGTCCGGATCGGGGGTGGCTTCAGCCGACCCGGTGGCGTCGGTCGTGGTGTCGGTCGTGGCCGGGGTCGTGGGGGAGGGGGACGGCGACGTCATCGTTGTCTCCCCTGGTTCTTCAGGCCCACCGTGAACGTGGCCGTGCAGGCCGCGGCGATCGACCCCATCAGTCCGGCCCGGTAACCCGACAGCGTGGGCACCAGCCGGGCGGCGCTCTGCGCGGATGAGCGCAGCGCCCCGACGACGTCACCGACGGTCGGCGGCGGTTCGGGCTTGTCCGCGGGGTTGGCACTCGTTGTGCCGGTCGCGGTGGTTTCGGCCGGGAGGGGTTCGCCCGCTGCGCGCGCCAACTCCTCGACCAGCGCCTCAGCGTGCCGCGTCCGCAGGGCCGCGACCTCGCGCAGGGAGGCCGCGGTGGGCGGTGGGGCGTTCTTGGCGGCCTCGGTCGCCAGCTCGCTGTCCGCGCGGGCGGCTCGCAATTCGGCCTCCAACGGGTCCGGCCCCGGCGGTCGCGAGGGACCGCAGGCGACGGCGGCGCTACCCAGCAGCGCTAGGCCCAGAAGGCCGCGGCCACCGCCGGCCAGCACGCGTCGGCGGCTGACTACGGGCATCGCGGCGGGGCCGGTTTCGGGGTCGAGCACGCCAACATCCTGCCATTGCCGCCCCGATGGCTGGCGTATCGTTGAGAGCCGGCCAGAACAATTCAAGATGAGGAGCTCGCCGTGACGCAGCGGACCCGGAGTTCTTCCCCAGGATTGCCGTCGCCGGAGCAGGTGAGCCGGCTGCTTGCCGATGAGTTCGCCGGGGCCGGCTACGAGATCGACGACGTGACGGT
>VERS01000268.1 GCA_018882545.1 Mycobacterium sp. | reverse complement strand
GCGTTGTAGGCCGCCAGGTCAGCCTCGTTGTCGCGTTCGGCGGCCCGATCCAGTCGGATCGCCGTGCGTCGGTCGGTGCGCTGCCACTGGATCAGCAGTGTCATCAGCACCACCACCAGGGGCACCTCACCGGCAGCCCAGGCAATCGCGCCACCAAGACGCTGATCACCGAGAAGATCTGAGTGCCAAGGCAATAGCAGCGACCGGTAGAAGCGCTCACCCAGCACCTCGGTCATCCCCATCAGCATCACCCCGAAGAACGCGTGCAACGGTATGGAGGCGAAGACCATCCCGATCTTGCCCAGCGCGGGGATCGGCCGGGGTGTCGGATCCACCCCGATCACCGCCCAGTAGAACAGATAGCCGCTGACCAGAAAGTGCGCATTCATCAACACATGTGCCGCGTGGTTGCTGACCGCCGCGTCGAAGATGCCGCCGAAGTACAGCACGTAGAAGCCGGCAACGAAGATCACGGTCGCCACCACCGGGTGGGTCAGGAACCGCGACCAGCGGTTGTGCAGGGCCGCCAGGAGCCACTCCCGCGGGCCGGGCGGGTTGCCCTTCCCGGCGGGCGGCAGCGCTCGCAACGCCAGCGTGGTGGGCGCCCCGAGAACCAGCAGGATGGGGATGAGCATCGACAGCAGCATGTGCGCAGCCATGTGCATGCTGAACATGGCCGGCATGTAGCGGCCCAGCCCCGACGAGGTGGCGAAGAGCAGCAACGCACAGCCGAACAACCAGGACACCGTCCGGCCGGCCGGCCAACCGTCGCCGCGGCGGCGCAGTCGCAGGACCGCGACGATGTAAAGCCCGGCCAGGATGAGCGCGGCGGAACCGAACAGCAGATCGAAACGCCAGTCGAACAGAATGCGAGCAAGCGTCGGCGGGCCGGCGAGGTCATAGCCGAGGGCCACCTCGGCCGCCGAGGGGCGCAGCGTGGCCGGCGGCGGTGGCGGGGTCCGGCCCAGTCCCACGGCGATGCCGAACGTCGCGCCGAACAGCAAGGCCTCGGCGGTGGCCAGCCGGATCAACGGCGCCCGGGCCGCGGGGTCGGACTGCAGGGCGGCCACCGCTCGGCGACGCTGCCGCCACCCGATCACCGCGAGCGCGGACAACGCCGTAACCTTGCCCATCACCAGGATGCCGTAGCCGGTGGTGAACAGCTCGGCAGGTCGCACCCGCACAAGGGTGTTGACCAACCCGGACACCGCCATCGCCACGAAGCACCAGAGGGCCACCGCGGAGAAGCGGCGGGCCGCGAGGTCGGTGTGGTCGCCGCCGCGCAGCGCACTGGCCAGCAGGGCCAGCAGGCCTCCCGTCCACAGGGCACCGGCGAACAGGTGGATCAGCAGACTGTTGGTGGCCATATCGTGTGAGCCGCCGGCGGCCGAGTGGCCGGTCAGGGCCAGGGGCACCAGGCTCAGCAGGGAAAGGCCGAACAACGCCGGAGTCCAGGACCAGCGCAGCACCCACCGAGTGGCAACCGCGACAGCGAGCGCCAGCAGGGCCGTCCAACGCCAGGCCGAGGCCGTGTCGACCTGATCGGCCACGCGCCAGAGTTCTGCGGGATTCAGATGGTCCCGCAGCGGTTTGCCGGATACGTCGGAGAGGGTCAGCGGAACCAGCGCGGCCGCGCACACCGCCCAGATCCCGGCGCCCGCGCCGGCCAGCCGCAGGGCGCGATATCCAGCGACGTCGAGCACGCCGTTGTCCTGCGGCGGCACGAAGAAGGCCGCGAAAAGCAGACCGCCGACGGCGACGGCGGCCGCGATCTCGCCCACCGCCCGTACGAACGGAAGTCCGTAGGTTGTCACCGGGCCCGGGTCGGGCAGCCCGGTGGCGGTCAGCGCGTCGGCCAAAGACAGTGCGGCAAGAACCGCCGCGGTGGCACCGGCGAGGACGGCGACGGCCACCAACACCGGCCGGAGGTCGCGACGCGCAACGGTCGACGTCACGCTCTGAGGCTACTCGCGGATGCGCAGGCGTTTACGGCTTCGGCTCGAGTCTTGGCCTACGGCTTGGCTTTGTAGTCGAAGTTGACGTTGTCGCCCTCGGCCTCCACGACGGTGACGTCGTAGCCCTGCTGCTGGTTGCCGGTGACCGCGACGCACTCGACGACGCTGCCGACCTTGGCGGCGACGTCCTCGACGCACTCGACGGTCTCCACCGGCGTGCCGTCGGCGGAGAGATCTTGCATGAGGACTTCCTGCACCTGCTCTTTGGGCAGCAGCATGAACACCGAAAGCTCCAGGCCGAGTCGGTCCGGGTCGACCTTGGCGACTTCCACGGTGCGGTTGGAGACCTGCCCGTCGATGGTGACCTTGCACGTGGTGCTGGCCCCGAGCGTGCCTTCCAGTCCGGCATCGCACTTCGCCGACTGGGCCGACGACAGTCCCGCGACGGCCTTTTCGACCTGCTCCTTGGTCATCGCCGGGGTCAGTTGGTAGTTGATGCCGGAATCGTCGACCCCGGTGGCGGTGACGATCGCCTCCAGACTGTTGGTATCGCTGAACACCACATCGCAGCGGGCGGCCTTCCCGGCCTCACCGACCAGATCACCCTTGCAGGTCACCGACTTCGGCGGGCTGCCCGCTGCGGTGAGGCGCTCGGCGAGGCTGGTCTGAAGTTCGGCGGCGGTGACGGATTTGGTGATCTTGGTTTCGGTCTCCACCTTCGCCGAGCAACCCACCAAGCCCGCAGCGAGCACTCCGGCCGCCGCGACAAGACCGCACCGGGTCGCGATATTCGTGTTCAGCACAAGATCCTCCAGACGTTTCGACGCAGGGGACAATAGCAGCCCGGAGGGTAGGCTCAGCCGGTGCAAGAGCTCCGGCTGACGGCCGCCGCCGCGGTGGCCGTGGGCCTTTCCGGGTTTCTTGCCGGTTGCGCCGACAAGGCGCCCGACGTGGGCGCGCCGGTCAGTGCGGCCGATCTGCAGCGGAGCCTGACCGAACGGCTGACCCAGGCCGGGACACCGCCGCGGGCGGTCACCTGCGCCAAGGACCTGCCCGAGGCGCCGGGCCGATCGGTCCGCTGCAACGTCGAGTTCGGCCCGGCCGAAGTCGTCACCGCGGTCGTGACCAAGACCACCGACGGATATGAGATCACCGGTCCGGAGTTGAGCAAAGAACAACTGGCCGCCCGGGTGCGCAGCCTGGTCCCGGCGCAGGCCGCGGTCTGCGAGACCGGACTCAAGGGCAGTGTCGAGTCCTGGGCCCGCTGCTCTGTCACTGCGGGCGGGGTTTCCTCCGAGCAGATCGTCGAGGTCACGGCACTGTCCGGCCTGAACATGGAACTCACGGTCGTACCCGCGCTGCCCAAACAGCTGGTCGAGCAGCGGCTGTCTCAGGAGTTGGCCGGTTCCGGGATGAGACCCGAGGCCGTCGAGTGCACCCAGGATCTGCTGGGCGTGCCGGGCACGACGATCACCTGTCTGGTGCTGACCACCGACGGCGCTCGGGTCAACTATGAGCTCACCGCTTCGGGCGTGAGAGACGGCCAGGTCGAATTCAGTTACTCGAAACGACCCGGCCGGGCCGGCTGAGCCTCACCGAGACGCCGGGTCCGCACCGGCCAGCGACGCCTCCCGGGCGTAGAACTGCTCCCGGGACAGCAGATGGATGCGTTCCATGTCCGCGATGATGCCGCGCAGTTCGTCGAGGAACGCACGGCGCCGCTCGCGGAGGTCGCCGGCCGGTTCCAACAGCTTCTGGTCGGCGGCCACCTGGCGGGCGGTGGCGAACAGCAGCGCCGACACCGACTCGTAGTTGCTGATCAAACCCTGTGCGGCATATTGGTTTCCGACGCCGAGCGCCAGCTTGCTGAGCTCTTTGTCACCGATGTCGGCGGGCGCTCCGCAGAGCACGTCGGCGACGATCTCGTAGGCCTCGAAGAACGGGCGCAGCATCGCGTTGGCCATCAGCGGACGTTTCGCGCGCAGGAGCTCCTCGACTGCTTCCGGGCCGGCGGCCAGTTGCTGCTCCCACTGGTGATTCCACTCCAGTTCCTCGGCGATGTTCTTGCGGAAGGTGGCCGAGTCGGCGAAGTAGAAGTCGAACTTCAGCAACGCGCGCAACCGCATCGCCTGGGCCCAGAACGCATCCACCCGTTCGCCTTCCGGGGCCCGGCCGGCGTGCACCAGTGCCAGTTCGACGATCGAGGTCTCCAGGAAGGCGTGGATGAGCGAGTTGCGGTAGAAAGCGGCCTGATGCTCGTGCTCCGGGGAGATCCGCCACACCGGTTCGTGTCCGCCGTCGATGCGGGTCACCGGGTTGCCGTTGGACAACGCGTCCAGTGCCGCCCGCACC
The DNA here is from genome assembly GCA_018882545.1 of Mycobacterium sp. GTDB lineage: Bacteria > Actinomycetota > Actinomycetes > Mycobacteriales > Mycobacteriaceae > Mycobacterium. The sequence continues at coordinate 194 of VERS01000268.1, read as the reverse complement.
CCCTCGGTGGAGTGCAGCCGCAGGGCGCTGTTGGTCATCGGCGTCTTCTTGCGTTCCAGGTAGTCCAGCGAATCCTGCAGGGTGTGGTGCAGCTGCCGAAGCGTCAGCGCGCGGCCGCGGGTGGTCAGCAGCACCGCCGACACCAGGCTCGAGGCGTTGATCGGCGTGGCACGCAGAATGCGCCAGGACACCTC
>VERS01000267.1 GCA_018882545.1 Mycobacterium sp. | reverse complement strand
GGGGTAGCCCTGGTGGTGCTGGGCTTCTTCGTCATCGACTGGACCACACCGGGGCCGCTGCGGACGCTGGTGATGGCCGGCCGCCCCAACGCGGCGGCGATCGCCGCCGCCGGGGTGGTGTCCATCGCCCTCATCGTGGTCATGACGATCTACTCCTCGTCGGGAAACCTCATCCAGGGCCTGGTGGGAACGCTGCTCTTCGGCGTCCTCGGGTTGGTAGCCCAGGCGTTCTGCGTGCGGCTGATCGGATTGGTCACCGGGATCGACATCGGCCGGGTGCTGGCGGCGGAACGTTTCGTCCCCGAAGTGCTGGTCGTGGTCGCCGCTTATTTTGCTTTCGCCCTGATCATCGCGATCGCAATCCTGTAGTGCGTTGAAAACCCTGAGCGGACAATCAGTTGGCTACCGATGCGCCGGTTCAGGCTCGGGGCCATACGATCATCGGAACGTCCAGCGCCCGCATGATCTTGCTCGCCGAGTAACCCAGAAACAGCCGCTTGGGTTGCGCCAGACGGCTTGAGCCGATCAGGACGACCTCGCTGTCGGCGAAATCCAATTCCGCGACCGCGTCTTGAAGCGACTCGCCCTGCCCGACAACGCTTGTCACCGGACAGGTAGCCGGCAGGGCCGCAGCCGCCCGCTCCACGAGTGTCGCCACGTGCTGGCCGGCCAAGTTTGTCCACTCCTGGCGCCGATCCTCGCGGCGGGCCTCTCCGATCGCCACCAGCGACATCAGCCGCAGCGGGACGTTCCACTCCGCCGCGAGCCGGATCGCGGCGCTGAGCAGATCCTCAGCACCTGGCTGCATTCCCGTCGCGCAGGTGAGCCGGGTTACCCGGGAATGGCTCTGGTACTCCGTCGGAGCAAGAGCGACAGGCACCGATGATGCGTGCAGCAGGGCATCGGCCAAGCTGCCGAGCCCGAATCGCCCGGTGCGGACGCGATGGTGGGTTCCAACCACAATCAGGTCTGCCTCGCCGCGTTCGGGATCGGTGGCCGCGTCAAGGAGGCCTTCGGTGATCGATTGCGCCCTGCGCAGATGGCTCTCGGCATGGACATCGTCAGGTACGTGGGCCAGGCCGTCGGCGAGCCACTCCCTGCCCTCTTCCTCGACTTCGGCGTTGAACGCGTCATCGGGTGAGTACATGTGGAAGGTCGGAGCGTCACTCGGCAACACCGCGACAAGATCCAGCGTCGCTCCCGAGGATCGCGCCAGGGTTGCGGCGAGGTTGACCCCGTCGACTCCGCGCTGGCGCGGGCCGTAACCGACTACGTAACGCATGGGCCGACACGCTAACACGCCTGATCGGCGGCGAAATACGGATTGACCAGCCGGATGTTGATCGGCGCAGGACAGCCAAACGTCATCGAGCCCGGCGCGGATTGTGGTATGCCACTCAAGACGGACTGGGAGGACTTTGATCATGGCTGGACGACGATGACGAAGGTTACTTCCGGGTCGACGGGGACCACACAGCTGGCTCGGACGCTGGGCCTGTGGTCCATCGTCGGACTCGGTCTGGGTTATATGACACCGACCGTCGTTTTCGACACGTTCGGCATCGTGTCGGAGGAGACCAACAGCGTTGTACCGGCCGCCTACCTGGTGGCTTTGGTGGTCATGATGTTCACCGCGATCAGCTACGGCCGGATGACGGTGATCTTCCCATCCGCGGGCTCGGCCTATACCTACACCTCGGAGACCATGAGCCCCAATCTCGGCTTCCTCATCGGATGGGCGGCTCTGCTGGACTACCTGCTGCTGCCCCTGGTCAATGCGCTCATCATCCGCAGCTACATGTTCTCTTTCTTCCCCACCGCTCCGCAGTGGATCTGGGTCGTCGTCTACGTCGCCGCGATCACGGCGATGTGTCTGTTCAGCATGACCAACACCTCGCGGGTGAACATGGTGCTGGTGGTCTTCGAGGTCGTGCTGATCGGGGTGTTCCTGATCCTCGCCGCCAAAGCCCTGATCGAGGGAATGGGCAACGGGACCATCTTCTCCACCCAGCCGCTGTGGCATGAGGGCGTCCACCTCAACCTGGTCATCACCGGTGCGACTATCGTGGCCTTCTCCTTCATCGGCTTCGATGCCATCACGATGTACACCGAGGAGGCCAAAGACACCTCGACAGTGCCCAAGGCGATCCTGCTGGCGTTGATGATCGGGGGCACGATCTTCTTCGTGGCCGCCTGGTTCACCCAGTCGCTGTTCCCCGATATCTCCAGCTTCAACGAGGAGTCATTGCAGAACAGCGCGTTGCCCCAGATCGCATTTCTGGTCGGCGGTCACCTGTTCATGATTCTGCTCACGGCTGCCGCCTTCGCAGCCACGACGGCGTCCAGCCTCGCCTCGCACGCGTCGGTCTCGCGCCTGCTCTACGTCATGGGCCGCAACGGCAACGGCCCGGTTTCGCGCTTCTTCGGGTATCTGCATCCGAGCTTTCAGACGCCGGCCTACGCGATCGTGTTCGTGGGCGTGGTCTCGCTGCTGGCAATCTCGTTCAATCTGGACTTCGTCGCCTCGCTGATCAACTTCGGTGCGCTGATCGCCTTCACTTTCGTGAACCTGACGGTGATCGTCTACTTCGCCTACCGCCGCCGGGAGGTCTCCGGCCCCCGGCAGATCTTCATGAACATCATCCTGCCCGGAATCGGGGTGATGCTGACCGTCCTGCTGTGGCTCTACCTCTCGGCCGAGTCGACCAGGTACGGGATCATCTGGTTCGCAATCGGAATTGCGGTGCTCCTGGTCATCACGCGTTTCTTCCGCCGGCCGCTGACGATGAACATGGGTGACGGGCACTAAACGAAGTCGAGCCGGACTTCCAGCCGCTTCAACGAGTTGTTGAGGTTCGAGCGGATCCGCTCGGGCGTCCCGAGGAGTTCGATGCGGCCGAAGCGACCGAGTAGTTCGCCGAAGAACACCCGCGTCTCCAGCCGCGCCAGGTGCGCCCCCAAACAGAAGTGTGTTCCCGACCCGAACGAGACGTGGGGGTTCGGATTGCGGCGGATATCGAACCTCTGGGGATCCTCGAACACCGCCTCGTCACGGTTGGCCGAGGTGTAGTAGATCGCGACCTTGTCGCCGGCCCGGATGGTGACTCCCGACAGGTGGGTGTCGACCACCGCAGTGCGGCGAAAGTAGTGCAGCGGGTTGTCGTAGCGCAGCATCTCTTCGACGGCCCCGGCCATCAATTCGGGATCAGCGCGCAAATCGGCGAGCTGATCGGGGTGCCGCAGCAGGGTCAGCAGACCCGATGACAACAACCCGCGGGTGGTGTCGTTGCCGGCGGTCACCAGTTGGACGAAGAACCCGCCGAAGTCGTTGTCGCTCATCGGTTCCCCACCGAACTGGGCGTCGAGGATCGCGCTGGTGAGGTCATCGCCGAGTCCGGTGCGCCGACGTGTGGACGCGAGGTCGATCGCATAGGCCGCCATCTCCTCGCCGCCGGTCGCGGTGAGGGTGTCGGGCTCGCCGAGGTCAGGGTCCTGGCTGGCCGTGATGCGTTCGGCAAGTTTGCGCAGATACTCCCAGTCCTGGCGCGGCAGGCCGAACATCTCCCCGATCACTCGGTTGGGTAATTTGGCGGCGACACCGCCGACGAACTCCACCGCGCCGGCGCCGATCTCCTCCAGAATCGACCGGCAGATCGCCCGAACCCGCGCGGCGAGTTCGCCGATCACGCGGGGTCGGAAATGCGCCGAGACCGGCGTCCGGTAGATGCTGTGCCGGGGCGGGTCCATCGCCAGCAGCATCGTGCGCACCCGCTGCAGGGTCGCTTCGGGCACGTCCTCAACGGTGATACCGCCGGCGTAGGAGGAGAACAGTTCCGGGTGGCGCGAAACGTGGATGACGTCGGCGTGCCGCAGTACCGCCCAGAACCCGGCCTCGTTGCGCATCGGCTGCCACAGCACCGGGTTGGACTCGCGCAGGGCGGCCAGTGCGTCGTGGGGTACCCCGCCGACGAAGGTGTCCGGATCAGCCAGATCGACGGCGCCGGCGAGAGCACTGCCCACGGTCAGACAATCAGTACATTTGGCCGCGGCAGGCCGGCCTGTTCGCACAGGTTCAGGTACACCGCCAGCGTCGAGGATCCGTCAGAGACGCTTTCCACCTCGCCGTCGGCGTCGAGGTTGAGATTGGAGCCGTAGATCTGGAACCAGACGTGGGTGTCGTCCTCGACGACTTGCAGGGTGTGCACCGAGTTCGCCGGTTCGAACAGGAACGACCCCGCCCGGTTGACGTCGTCGTACTCCTTGTATTTCCACGCCCCCGAGGTGGTGTAGGCGTACACCGGTCCGGTGTGCTTGTGGCGCTGGACCTCGTAGCCGGCCTGGAAGACGTTCTCGATGATCCACAGCCGCCGGGCGGGGTCGACCATGATCACCTTCAGCTTGGAGCCGTCGCCGATGTCGACGAAGGGCAGCTCGGTGGCCCCGAGGTGGATCGCGGTGGGGATGGCGACGACGGTCACGGGGGTGACTCCCTTCGCAGTGGCCAGCGT
>VERS01000001.1 GCA_018882545.1 Mycobacterium sp. | reverse complement strand
GTCGAGCCCAAGTCGTAGAAGCTTTTCCGTTGCCTCGAGGAACCAGCGCGCAATCAGTTCAAACAGATTCGCATCGTTTCCAACGCTGACGACGTCGTGCGTTGAATTCGCTGGTAGCTCCGACGATGTAGCAAACAAGTACAGGAGGTGGTTCATGGGGATCTTGGGTCCGATTACCAACTGGAGTTCTGGAAGCCCAATAACCCCGACAGCGTTGTAGACGACGACCTCGTAATCACCATCAGGCCGCTGATCCACTCGAATGGCCGTGCGTTCCGACTGCTCTAGGTCCTCGGGGTCAGCGTCGCCGCCCCACCAGGATTTCCGCGACCGCAATGCGAGTCCGACCGTTCGCAGTGCGCCGGCCTGTGCCTGAGTCAGCGAGATAGTTGATACGCGCGACTCTTCCAACAGTGGAGGACTCAAGTCGATGAGCTCCTGGGCCAGAAGGCTTCCCAGCGGTAACCCTCTGCGACGTCCGGTTGGTCGAAGAAGTATTCCTCGAGTAGGGGGCCTATCTGCCTCTCCCAGGTGCGCTGCAAGTCGTCATAGCTGAAGTCGGCCTCCATGAAAAAGCTGTGGCCGATCGTGTGGTGGCGATCGAGCTGTGACTTAAGCGCGTCGTTGAGTTTCTTGAGGCCCTGCCCCAATCCCGCGACTTCGGTTTCGTTCCGATCAAAGTAGGAATCAAGAATGTCCGGCCGCGGAGGGCATTCGAAAATTTCGAAACGTCTCCTGAGTGCTGTGTCGATCGATCGGACGCTTCGGTCAGCGGTGTTCATCGTCGCGATAATGTACAAGTTTTTTGGAAGGGAGAAGTGTTGGCGGTGTAAGAGCTCAATCGTCTCGTCGCGGTATTCGAGGAGATACAGCAGTTCACCGAAGACGCTCGGGATGTTGGCCCTGTTGATTTCGTCGATGATGAGCGCTATCGGATGGCTGGTTTTCCGTGCTAATTCGGCTACGCGAATGAGCTTGCCAGCGACTGGGCTGAAGACCACTTTGTCGCCCTTTTCAACCAGATGCAGACCCTCTACGAAATCCTCGTAGGCGTAGGAGGGGTGGAATTGCACGATCTCCACGGCATCGTGTCTATAACCGGTGAGAGCGCGCGCGATCGCCTTGGCGACCCACGTCTTCCCCGTCCCAGGAGGTCCTGCGAGGATGATCTGCTGCCGCCGATCAAATGTTTCAACGATCTCCAGCAATTCTTCTGGGGACCAATGTGTCTCGTGAACCAACCGCTCAAGATCGACAGGAATAGGTTCGACGTCATCGCGTAGTAGTGGTTGTAGTGCCGCCCACTGTTCTGGGGTTACTGGAAAGTTAGTGCCGTTCGGCTGCCGGATTATCGACAGTCCCTTGAGGACGGGATCCTGAAGCAGGTCGCTGCGCAAAATCGGTCGGTCAACGAACGCGCGGTCCAGTCGATAGTCAATCGCGCGCCCGATATCAGGTGCATCGTCGCTCTCCCATTCTTGGCGCGGCCTGTCATAGGTTGACCCCACGATCGTCCCGACCCCATAGATGCCAGCGGACTTTCCGGCCGACCAGAGCAGAACTATGTCGCCATCACGGATTTGATCCTCATACCGCCGAACGCTCCAGGAGTCTACGGCGCCCAATTCCGTCGAGGGCGCGTCGAGGTAAGCCACCAAGTCGAAGTGCTTCGGGTTGGCCTGAAAGATCCACACCTTGCGGGCTCCGTCAGGCTCGGCGTAGTCGTCGCCTGCTTCGTACAGGGCTCCTAAAGCAACCAGTCCGTCACGAATGTCCGTCTGGAACTCTTCGTCAGAAGGCAGGGAGTCGAGCGTGTATTCCATCGCGACGATGTTGCCGTTCTCATAGGCCTCGCCTAACTTGCTCGACTTCGTCCGCAAACTGATGCTCTCGTGCCAACCTTGCGGCAGAATGCCCCTCTGGGTAAGCGCTCGGCGGGCAAAAGCGGCCCTCTGCTTCAACACGTCTGGTGACTTCGGTTTGAATTCGCCCTTGGACCACTCTGTGGTCCCCTGCATTAGACTCAGATAAATACGCTTGCCGTCGGCAGAGAAAAGCACGACTAAGTACCAACCGTTGGTTGCACTTGGTGACAGTGCCTTCGAGTAGAGGCGAACCCAGGGAATCGCGGTGTTGAGTCCGGATCCGTTACTGCCTTCCACCTGCAGGTCTGCGATACCTGATTGTTGGATCAACGATGCCAGTCCCTCCCGAAACTCGTCCGGGATGACGTGGCAAACGATCTGTCTCCGCCGCTTCATGGGTTCAGTGTTCGAGGCCGAAAACTCCCCCTGGAGCCGCATTACCTCCCGCATCGCTTCTTGCATATCGGCACGTTACAAGGCCCGTAAGACAAGGGACCTACAGATGGCGATCTCGCTAGCTTGGCCCGCGAGCCAATTCAGCGCACCCCACTGGTCGCCGCGCTCTGAACCCAACTAGGGCATACGGATGAAGTCCCGGGTAGTACAGCGCCGCCCGCTGCCACGCCTGTAGGAACCCCTGAATTGATTGACCGGTCCGCGATAACCTGCTCCCGCAGGAAAAAGGGGGTCCCGGTGAAACAGCGTCTCATCACACCGTCCAAGGTCAGTGCCTGGCTCGAATGCCCGCACTACCTGACGTTGCAGACCAGGGTCGAGGAAGGCCTCCTTACCCAGCCCAAGTCTGTTTTCGGTTCCTTCGCGGAATTGGTCATGGCAAAGGGTCTTGAACACGAAGAAGCCTGCCTCGCGGCATACCGGCAACAGGGCGCGAACATCCTGGAAGTCGAGCCAAGATCCGGCAGGAGCTTCCAACAGTGGGTCACAGATGTCGGCAATCCACTCGCCGGGGAATATGACGTCATCTATCAAATGCCCTTCATCTTCGACGGCATGCGTGGCATTTCCGATTTCCTCATCAAGAAGACCGATCCGGACAGCGGAGCAGTTCGCTACGAGCCCGTCGACGCGAAGCTTGCACGCACCGAGGCACGGCCAGGCCACGTATTGCAGCTCTGCTTCTACGCCGACGCCATCAAAGACCTCACCGGAGTCGATCCCCGAGCCATACACCTGTGGCTCGGCTCCGGCGATATCGAATCACTGCGCACCAACGATTTTCGGCCCTACTGGCACCGATTGCGCGGACGTCTCGCTGCCTCCCTCGACGCCGGCCCGCAGGCTGGCACCGCGCCGCAGCCCTGCAGCCATTGCGACTACTGTGAATTCAGCAGTCTGTGCGATCAGCAGCTACGGAAAGAAGACTCGCTCTTCTACGTCGCCGGCATCCGACGACCCGAAATCGACGTCCTCGCGGATGCCGGCATTTCGACACTGACTCATCTCGCAGCCTTGGAATACCCGGCTGCGGATGCGATCGAGAGCCTGAGGAGCGAGCGGGTCAAACGCTTGACCCAACAAGCCAAACTTCAACAGGCGGCGCTCGGCCAGGACGACATGCCGTTCAGCTTGGCTGAGTCCGAGGACGAGGAAACCAAATGGGGCCTCGGGCTCCAGAAGCTACCGCGGCCGGACGACGGAGACGTTTTCATCGACTACGAGGGCCATCCACTGTGGCGCCCTGAAACCGGCTTGATGTTTCTCTTCGGGCTTCTCCATCGCGATACCAGCGGCAATTGGCGCTACAAGGCCTGGTGGGCGCACGATAAGCAGGAAGAGATTGACTCTGCCAGCGCCTTGATCGCCTACCTCGCCACCCGACGCGAACAGTTCACCGGGATGCACGTCTATCACTACAACCACACAGAACGCTCCACCCTGCAGGCAATCACCGATGGCCATCCCGAGGCCGAAACTCAACTCAAGGAGCTCATCGACACGGGCGCCTTCGTTGATCTCTACGAGGTAGGGCTCAACGGCATTCAGATCGGTGCCGAGTCCTACAGCCTCAAGTGCATGGAGAAACTAACCGACTTCCAGCGCGGCCACGAGATCGACAAGGGCGCCGGCGCGGTACTGAAGTATGAGCACTACATGACGCATCGAGATCCGGCGGATCTGGCTGCAATCGCGGCGTATAACGAAGACGACGTCCGGGCAACCCATGCCTTGCGGGAGTGGCTCGTCGCCAACAGGCCACCCGACACGGTTTGGCGCGAGGCGTACCTCGAGCCCGAGGACGACGATCTCGAACTCGACGACACTATCGTCCAGCTCCATGCCCGCGGTGGAAACGAGCACTTTCTGGGCGACCTCCTCGGCTATTGGAGGCGTGAACGGCGCGCCTATTACGGCCTCAAGCTGGTCAAGCTCGCCGGGGATCCCGAAGACCAACTCTCTGACCCGGAGCTCATCGGTGAGTTGAACTTCGAGGGCGAGTTCGAAAGGCTCCACAAGAAAAGTGGCAAGCCGATCACCCCCGGTATGCGGTTCTCGTTTCCCGCCCAGCAGTTGGAGAAGTTTCCTCGCGCCAGCGGGGAGGTTCTTTTCGCATCCGACGAACCGCGGCTTTACTCCACGCGCATTGCGCAGCTGGACCGCGCCGCCAATCAACTCGACCTGGTATGGAATGAGGAACTCAGGGAATCGGCCCCGATCCCTCGGGCAGTCGCTCACCACGATTGGATCGAAGCCAGGCCGAAACCCCAAGCACTGCAACAGTTCGCCGAAGAAGTCCTTCGTAGTGGATGGCATGACAACGCGACAACCGCGCTGCTCCGCTCTGACTTGCCTCGGCTGACCGGCGTCAACGTCGGCGATATCGGATTCGCCACGGACATCTCTGCGCTGTCAGACCAAGTCGCCCGCCTGGACCGCAGCTTCCTGGCAATACAAGGACCGCCGGGAACCGGAAAGACCCACACCGCCGCACACGTCATCCACGCTCTCATCATGGACGGCAAGCGAGTCGGCATTACCGCCGTCAGCCATCCCGCCATCAACAACCTTCTCAAGCAGGTCGCCAAGGTCTTCGAGAAGAACGGAGACACAGATTCGCTCCGGGGAGTCCGTCAGTCAAGCGGCTCCGACGGACTGCCGGCCGACCTCAAATCCGCCCTCAAACTGGGAAACAACAGCGCCTGTTCACAATCGGAATACAACCTCGTGGCTGGCACAACGTGGGTGTTCGCCTCACAAGAGATGAGGGACGCGGAACCCGTCGACATACTCGTCATCGACGAAGCTGGTCAGATGTCAATAGCCGACACCCTCGCCGCCTCACTGTCTGCGCGCAACCTGCTGCTTGTAGGGGACCCGCTGCAACTCCCGCAGGTGACCCAGGCCTCACACCCCGGTGGCAGCGGCCGCAGCGTCTTGGAACACGTCCTCGGCGAAGCCACCACGATCCCTGTCACTCGCGGGGTATTCCTCGACACGAGTCGCCGGATGCACCCCGACGTCTGTGAGTTCATCTCCCAACAGATTTACGGCGGTCGACTCAAGAGCCATCCCGACTGTGCGCGGCAAAACACCTCCGCGGGAACAGGACTACGGTGGCTTCCCGCAAACCATGGCGGAAACACCACCTCCTCAGTTGAGGAAGCGGCCCTCGTCGTTGAACAGATTCGACAACTCATCGGCACCGAATGGACCGATCACAAGGGCAACGCAAGACCACTACGTCCCAGAGACTTTGTGGTCGTTACCCCCTACAACGACCAACGCCGCTTACTGCGAGAACGACTGGACGAACATTCCGACACAACGGGAGTCGAAGTCGGCACCGTGGACAAGTTCCAGGGTCAGGAAGCGGCGGTGGTGCTCTTCAGTATGGCGACCTCAAGCGGCGAGAGCGTCGTCCACGGCAAGGACTTTCTGTTCTCCCGCAGCAGGCTTAATGTCGCGATCAGTCGAGCACGTTGCCTCGCTTACCTCGTCTGCACCAATGAACTACTCGATACCCCGGCGAGATCGCTCGATGAGATGCGGCTCATCGCAGCCCTGAATGCTTTCGTGGAGTGGGCCGAACGGTAGGGCAGGTCCGTTCGGCCCAATGCGACTGCTAACAGGTCGCGCGAAGTGCAACTGCAAGTTGTTTGCCTAGTAGGTAGGCGAGGCGGGGTGGTACCGCGTTTCCAATGAGCCTCGCGCCTTCCTCGCGATTGCCTAGGAAGGTGAAGTCGTCCGGGAAGGACTGCAGCCGCGCCCCTTCACGGAGTGTTATTGACCTGTTTTCCACTGGATGACCGAAGCGACCGCGCGTGAAACTGTCGAAACGCGCGGTTATCGTCACAGCCGGCAAGTCCCAAGCAAGACGTCCGTACGTGTCCAGGTGTCGATGAGTTCCCCTGTGGCATTGGAGGACAAGATGTTCCGGGAGGTTCTCCCGACCACCACCCTCTGGGACATGCTTGATTCGCTCAAGATTGAGCATGCTAAGACGTGCTTCGCGATAGTGATTCGCATATTCCGGATGAGGCTTGCCGTCTGTCGGTGGCGACGGAAGACCTGCGAAGGCCTGGCGAACTGTCATCGGTTTCTGGCGACTTACCTTCGGCCAGCTGAAGGTTTCTCCATCCCGCAGGCCCACTAAAAACATTCTTCTCCGGACTTGCGGTATACCGAAGGCGCTCGCATCGAGAATCCGCGAATCGATCGAATAGCCGAGACTTGTCGCGTGATCTGTCACTGCGGTCACGACTTCTCTTCCTCGGACTCCGCCGAGTGCCGCGACATTTTCGATCAGAAAGGCCTTCGGCTGAATTACATCAATCCAATCCAGATAACGAAGCACCAGCCTGTTTCGAGGATCTTCTCGGCTGCCGCGTCGCTGGAGCGAAAACCCCTGGCATGGGGGTCCTCCAGCGAGAAGGTCCAATTGACCAGCTCCCAAACCTGCCAGCTCGAGGATTGCTTGACCGGAAAGTGTAGTTGCATCAAGGACTTCGGCATGCCCACCGATGTTTTTTCTGTGCGTGTCAACAGCGATCTGATCGTTGTCGAATGCCAGACGGATGTCGAACCCCGCGCGAGTCAGCCCCAAAGAGATACCGCCGGCGCCGCAGAAGCAATCGACCGCTGTAAGGGTCATACTGCGAGCCTTCCACCCCGGCGACGAATCCCCGGGATCAGCACTGAGAAGCTGCTGCCCACTGGCTTTGGTCCAACCTCGAACAGACCTACTTCATTCGCGACGGCCGGCATCCCTGAGGTGATATGACGACCAAAAGCAGCAGCGGCCAGGGGCGGGACGGCATTACCGATCTGCTTATACCGATCGTCAAACGGTCCTACGAAGTGCCAGGCTCGCGGAAACGTCTGAAGTGAGGCAGCTTCCCGTGCAGTTAATCCGCGATCTTGTTCAGGATGGGCAAACCGTCCGCAGCTCGGCGTTCTGCAACGAGCTGTGATCGTCGGAGCCGGACCATCCCACGCTAGGCGGCCATAGACATCCGTATAGCCGCCGTGAGCTCCGTAGGTTCTATCTAAACAGCCCGGACCAACGCCCTTCGGCCGAGAGCCACCGTCCTTCGGCACCTGGCTGAGTATTTCAAGGGTCGAAGTCCGGTGCTTCGAAGTAACGTGCATCGGGTCTTCGTGATTCGGCTCACCGGCAGCTACTGGGGGCAGATCTCCGATCCATTCGCGCACCGTTGCGTACTCCAACTCGCTTCGTTCCACTGCAGGGAAAGTTGGGCTCTGTTCGCGTGCGGCCAGAACGACTGTTCGGAATCGTTCTTGCGGAACTCCAAGCTGAGCGAGATTGATGATGCGTGCACGAACCACATACCCGTGTCGACGAAGGCGGGATCTTAAGCTCGCAAATACCTTCCATGACCGTTCGGAGACCAAATCGGCAACGTTCTCGATCATGATTACGTCGGGCAGCAAGTCGGTCGCCAAAACGCCGAAAAGCTCGAACAGCTGATTGCGTCCGTACCTATCTCCGGCCACCTTCACGTGGGAGGAGAACCCTTGACACGGCGGCCCCCCAGCCAACAGGAAGGAACTACTACCTATCAGCTCACGAACTTCGGCCACCCACCGTTGGCGCTGAGATTTGTTTCGCAACTCCAGTAGGTCCCGGCCGTCAGGCTTCAGCCCTAGATTCAGGGCAAAGGTTTCGTTAGCCCATTTGTTGCTGTCAGCTGCGTAAACGCTTTCCAGCTTGCCGGTTGACTCAAACCCCGCCGAGAGGCCGCCGCACCCGCTAAACAGGTCGACGTGACGCCAGTGAGAGTCGGCTTTCGGCACAGCCCGGATTCTAGGATCTGGAACCGACATACCGGGTGTATGACCGCGCGGCGCGCGGCGACAGGTCAGGAAATCCGCTGATCAGGCTCAGTTCGGCGGCTCGCGGCGTCTACCCATCGGCTGATTCCAGCCTCGATTGAGCGCACAGACGACGGGTCGACGGAAATCACGTCGATGGTGCAGCCAGACGCAATCCTCCCCAACCTCCTGATCGAAGGAGAACCGTCCAGCGCAGGACCGATTAATGCAGCGGCATGCGCCTCGAAGGCTCCCGCGTGAGCTACGAGCTGATATAGCTGAGAATCGTCTAACCCCCGCCGATACTTGGCATCGAGGACGAGCCGCCCTCCTAATCCTTCGATAACGACGTCGGGCTCGGCTGACTTGAACTGGGGTGGAGGTTCCCCCGGCAGAGCGTGAAACAGTTTTGTTCCGCTCCCTGCGCCCTTATAGACCGGCCTTCCAGAAGATTTTTTTCGGCAGACGGCATAAACAGCTTCTTCGAAAACTCGCTCAACATTGATCCAACACGAAACAGGCCCCGCGGGTAGTCCTGCAGACGTCCAAGGAACGCCACTTATTAGGGTGCGTGCCAGGCTGAGCACTTCTGTCGACGATTCGTTGAAAGCGGCTGGCGGAATCTCGGAGTCGGGGTTGGGAACCAATTCCGCACCAGAGAGAATCAACAAGAGCGCTCTCGCAGAGCGGCTGATCCCCACGTGCCGGTTGATTATTCGTTCGGCCCGAACGGCAGCCGCCAGAAGAATCCGGTTCAACGGGGTGTCGTCCGTGAGCCGGCGCCACTCGCACACGATTATCGAGTCTCGGCCTCGCGCCCAAGGGCCGCCGACTGTAGCTCCGATGTTGATTCGGCCTCTCGGCCTCTGGACGGCTTCGGCGTGCGGAAGGTATTCCTTCAAAGGGCCTCGTTCAAGAAAACGACTACACCGGTCGACGAAGCGCTGAGCGACAACGAGTGTCGGGTCGACCAATGGCTTCCCGCTGCCCGGCTGAGCGTCTTGTCTCCGGCCGGAATGTGACAATTCCAGGCAGGCCGCAACCGTTCCTGGCACCAACTCTTCGACCTGGATCGTGAGCCCCGGCCGTACGTACAACTGGCCAGCGTAGGGACCGATCTGAATCTCAACGCTGGACGCGATCTGGCGAACGGTAGCTACTCGTGCAACAGCCCACGGAAGTTTGGTCGCTTCCTCGACCGATAGCCCGAATTCTTGTTGTGAGAGCAGCAGACGCCCCCACGTCTGTGTGCGCATTAGGCACTGCCATCGGGTGGCAGGACTTCTGCAGCCGAACGCAACGCAAAGTTGCTGTCCTTCCAGACGTACCCGCGCTCTATCAACTCGGCGTCCGGGTAGACCACGAGTCCACCCCGCCGCAGGAAGTACTGTAAGGACTCCCACCAAAGGTCGTGGAGATCGCCTTCGTCTCGGACGCCGACGAATACGCCGTGCCCAAATGGTGCATCGGCGGGCAGGCCATCAAACCAATCAGTCACTGCTGCCACAAGGTTCGGTTCTGCTCCCGCCTGACTCAGAATGGAGCGCAGAGCCGCCGTGCTGCGTGGCACCTCGACCTGCCGTAACCTGCGAATTAGCGCGTCGTCCATGTTCACGACGCTCCTGTCTGCAGGATTCATCGTGGCGATTATTACCAGGTTGGGCGCTATGGACACGCGCGTCCCGAGAACCGGCACTTCGAATTTCCGTTCGCGGTACTCGATGTAGGTGAGCAGCTCACCGAGAACGTTCGCCACGTCGGCTCGACTCAGCTCATCAACTATCAGTACATATAACTTGCCGGGATTTTCCTGCGCCGCCTTGTTTATCTCGAGTAAGGCTCCCAATTTGGGCTCGAAACCGCCCTTACCATCCGGAGCAAGACCGGCTATAAACTCTTCGTAGGTGAACCCCGCATGGAACTGCACGGTTGAAATCCGCGTCGAGTCGGACTCCGCTAAGACGTTTGCCGCGTTCCAAGCGCAGGTCGTTTTGCCGGTGCCGGCCGGCCCCACAAGCGCCACGATTTGCCGGTCGCCATAGCGTCGGCACCTCTGGACAACGCGGCTCACAAGTTCCTCTTGCGTCTCCGAATCCTCGATGGGCGGACCAGCTTCGCCCACCCATTGCATGTATTCAACGACGGAATCAGTCGGATTGAACTCTGGCTCCAATGACAGCACTTCGTCGATTAGATCGACGAAGTCGCTGTTCAAGTACCTGTACTTGTCCTCGCGGTCGCTCGGTTCCAGGAAGATGTTCTTGAAGGCTGCCCTGGAATACCAGATGTCGAGTCGGTCGGATTGATTCTTTCCCAGATCCAATGTCCTGGGACCGAGCAGCGATTCCATCGCTACCGGATCCTGGGCGTCGTACGTGGGATCTTGCCTCGCTACGCGGATGCGTTCAACCGCCGCTGGCAAAGCCTCCTCTGTTAGGCACCCGGTCAAGCATCTCCCAAGTTCCTCCCAATGAAGTTTTCCGTCTAGGTTGCGCATCGCAAACCAAATTGCCCGCAGTGGGTGGATGTCCGTTCCAGGCGGATAATCCGACTTCGAAGTTGGGTTCGCCAACTGAACCCGGGAAAGCGGTCCAACCGCTAGTTGAGCGATCTTGCGCCGCTGGAGATTAAACAATTCACGGGCGTAGTCGTCCGCAGCCGTGTACTGCTCATCCATGATCGCCAGCAGGTGCTCGCCGAACGGCGTGGCATGCAGGATGCCTACGTCGTCGTAAAGCAATCCCAGACCGCGGAATAGGACTTTGAAATTCCTGATGCGCTGATCTTCTTGCTGCTCGATCTCGGGTGAGACCTGCTTCTTTCTGATCTTAAGGGTCGTCCTCACGGTCTCGTAAGGGGCCGAAAAGTCATTGCCAGAATTCGACAGCAGCGCATACAAGACCGCGGCACCGACGTCCGCCGCTTGCCCTCGCGCTGAAAGATCGGGCACCACGTCCCTGCCTGCAAGATCCCAATAATTCTGCACATCCACCCCTTCGAACGCCCACGCTCTGAAATCCGGATCCAGTCTCCGCGATAGAACCCCCGAAGCACCCGAAATCGGCGGCGTACTCATGTTCGGCAGCACCTTAACTGATCCTGTACGGCGCTCGGGCCTGGCAAATTGCCGCCAGGGTCCACATCAGCCAGAGCGATTTTCGCAGGGGCAGGCTTCACTGGACTGGTCCCCAGCGACGCGCGAAGAGGCCACCGCGCGCGCCCGGAACGCAGCCTCGATTGGATCCTCACGCTCCCAGATCCGGACACCTCTAGCCAGCCAGCAGCTGTAAGGCACTGCTCGGCGTCCGGTCGCGCTCACCTTCCTCTCCCAGAAATGCGGACGGTTGTCCCGAGCACCACAGCACTGGCACTGACCAATCGTGGAACGTTCGCCTTCGAGCACAAATCATTGGAGAACAAGCGCACCCAATGCCACTGCGGCGTTAGGTGGAAGGGCCGCTGAGAACGCCCGATAGGCGGCCTTTACCCGGGCATCGGGAGGAGCGGCCCACGCCGGGCTCGCGCTCAAGAAGCCCTGGGCAACCTCGCACCACATCCAATTAATGGCGTATGGGAGCACTCTTCGGTTACGTGCAGGCCGGATGGAGCAGCGCCACTGCTCGAACCAATAATCGGGCGTGTCGGCAAGTTGCCGCACTCGGTCCTCCCTGGCACGGAAGCTTCTGTCGGTGGGAAGGCCGACCAGCGCCGACCGGATCTGCCTAGCGAACTCCAGCACTTCCATACTCCTGCGGGCACTCGCCGCTCTGGCCGTTTTCGGCCCGACAGCTGGATCAAGGCCGAGCAACTCGGCTGCCTGCGACCAATTCCGGGCAGAGGTAGCGGCACGAACGAGGCAAAGGGACACATACAGCCGGCCCGTGTGTTCGTAGCCGCCGAGCATCCCGGCGAACACAGTCCGGTAGGTCTCGCGGTCGATCAATTGCGGGATCGCGGACACAGGCAGTTCGATTCGGTTCCGGGAGACCTGCCGGGCGACGTCGTGCCGCGATAGCAGTGCGGCGGCGATCAGGCGTTCCATCGCCTCGGTGCGGGCGGTCCGGTTCACCAGCCACGCTCCCGGGCCGTTGGGTATGTCGGCGATGAGGTCCAGCCACGGTGAGAGCTTGGCAGCCGCGCCGTCGAGACTCGACTGTGTGACGATCTCCCAGGCCTCCGATAGCGCGCCGGCCCGAATGAGCGAACTAGTGGGTGGACTGACTCCCCACCGGGGCCCGCGTAGTTCAGTTGTCCGTGCCGACGCCTCGGTATGAAGAGCAGATCCCCATTGGACCCGTGTGCGCCCGCCGGGTCGGGTCAGCAGATGCAGGAGAAGCGTTGCCGTATTGCGTAATTCGGCGAGATAGATCTGCGGGGCCACCATCTGGCCCATTAGTTCAGTCGGTGCGCCAGCCAGCGCAGCATCGATGGATCGTTGCATCGAAAGTACTTCCTCAGGTGCAGGCTGGGATTCTCCTTCCAGGATCGAGTGGGGGCAGTGGTGTCGAAGTCCGAGTTGGTTGCCGCAAGCATGGTCTGCGGAGGGGCGGAGAGGCGAATACCTGCGGAGCCGGAACCGGAGTCCGCAGCCACCACAGGACGCCGTGAGGAGGGTCCGGTGCTTCAGGCACGCGACGACGATCGGTAGGCGCCATTGCAGACGCCAGATGCCCTCCTCTGCTAGGCATTCCGTGCAAATTTGAGATCCGGTTTGCGGGAACCAGCCCTGATTGACCACGTTGCGGAAGCTGTGCCTATCACGGGCGTCGAAGCCTTCCAAGCGGAGCGGTAGATCCCCGTCGAAGCGCATCAGGGTTGCCGCCCTCACTGCTCGTTCGCTGAGGCCGCTGACGTGACTGAGCCGGGTGACCGTTTCGGCGGTGGGCTTGATCATGAGGAAGCTCATCGAAGATCCCGGCGTGCCCGCCGGGGTTGAAAGTGTTCTCAGCAGTTGTGCGGGGTCAAGACAGTTGGCCGTAGCCAGCCTCTCGAGGTATCCGTCGAGTGCTTCATCGGGGTGGATCGCGGGACGGCTCGGCAGGCGCCGTCGGGCACAGCGAATCTCTTCTTCCATACCGGGTCCGAGCGCTCAGGCGAGGAGAGCGTCGGGAGAAGCGGCGCTTTTGCCCGGCGCGACGTCCTGCATCAGGACGGTCTGCTGCCGGATTCGATACTCCCGCAGCGATAGCCGCTCGTCGGGCCGCAGCGAACGGTCGAACCTCTCCATCAGGAGGGGTGAGATCATGGGCAGGTACCCATACGCATCCTGGCCGGCGACTTCGTCGAGCCACATCCAGGCGCGTGCAAGATCGACCGCGCTAGGGCCGATCGCGATCGCCGAGGGCGCGAGTTGCCGTAGCAATGACGGTGTCAGACGGACCCGCGGTTCGGCATAGCTCGTCACCTCCCGGACGATGTCCTGGCCGAGACGGAGCATCTGTGACAGCACGGTCTGGGCCGTCTCGGCCGTGAAGTCCCCGATGATGGCTTCCCTTGCGTAGAAGGACTTCCTCAGTTGATCGAGCCGTCGGTCCACGGCCCGCGGGACGGGTCGGGCTTCGCGCCGGCTCGCTATGACCTCGTCGCTGAGTTCGATCTGGAGTAGCCAGAGCCGTAGCTGCCGACAGACGTGGCGGCGCCAGCGCCAGGCCATGACGTCGATGAGAAACGGGTCGGACCGGTATCGGACCTCCTCGGGCACGTGCTTGGACTGCAGGCCGCTGCTGCGGACGAGGTGGCGTATCTGTTCCCCGATCCCATCCGTTCCGGTGCCTGAGCTCGATGCGCGCTGCATGTGGTCGGCCGGGTCGATGTCGGAGAATTCCTCGTAGACGACCGCCCGCCGAAACTCTCTGTGTCGGAATTCGCGGATCGCCCGTGTCTGTAGGAAACACAGGTTGCTACTGGCTGTCTGCTCCCACGTCTTCGACAACACCGCACCGACCAAGCTGGGCACCTCGGGAAGCCCCAATGGGAGATCCCTGGGGCGAGACCGCCGCCATGCGGCACCAGAGGCGGCTTCGCTTTTAGAGAGGCCGTAACCGACCGCTTCACTCGAGGACAGGGCGCTGCCGACTGTCTTGCTCAGTTGTCGCAGCCGTGTGAACCGGGTGGCAATTGCCCGGTGGTTCCGGCATGGAAGGGCGTACAAGAGTTCCTGCTGAAGCGCGATCAAGTCTTCGCTCGCGGGAATCGGCGGCGCATCACCTTCCTCACTGCGGGTGAGGAATGTTCCACAGCGCAGGCAGAGGAACTGGATCGCGAACCCGCTCAGTGCGAGTTCGATTCCGTCCAAAGCGCAGGTTCGGCACTTCCAGACAGTCGATTTGAGTCTCCAGTAATCGGGCTTGTCGATGAGCGCTTTCCTTGCGGCCGTCACCGTCAACTCATCGAATTCGCCCCGTGCGAGCCCGACGCGGTCGGCCAGAACATGCCGCGCCTCTCGGTTTCGGGCCGGGTCCGATCCGCACAGCCTGACCAGCTGGTGCGTGGCGATGCTGTTGGCCTCCGAAAGCCTGCGACTGTAGGAGGCAATCGCCTCACCAGGTACGGGGCTGCCTCGGACCGGTAACCGCATCTCGGCCCCTTGGATCCGGCCGTTCACCGCACCGCCGGTCACACCTTCGCCTTTCGGCGTCGGCGTGACGGAGACTTGGAGGTCTTCTCCACCAACTCGGCTCGCACGCTGAGGTCGACCATGTCGAGGTGTTTCCGCTGGATCCGGTGGCTGCGATCCTCTGTAGCGAGAATCGTTGCCTCACAGACGAGTTCTCTCAAATCACCGAGATATCCCTGCGTACGGCACCACAACTCGCCGGCAAGCTCGGTGAAGAGCATTCCGGGCTTTCCCGCCGGCAAGAACGGCAGCACCTGGTCTTCCAGATCACGGACGATCCGTTGCCAGGCGCACTGTTCTTCAGCGGTGTCGATCTCGTACTGGGGGAAGGCGCGGAGTTTCATTCGGCCCGCAATCTGCGGGTCGTGCGCCAAGGCGTTGTCGGTGAGATCGGCACCGACGAGGACCAGCGTTGCGCCGACCTCCCCTATCTCGGTGTTGATCTTCTTGATGTGGTCCAACACGTCACGGGCGTCTTTGCAGACAGTCTTGATGAAGTGCGCGTCGTCGATCACGAGGACCTTCGTCCGGTGCCGCTGGATCGCCCTCACCGCTGAGGCGGTGAGTTCCCGCACGCGGCCATCCGTCGGTAGTCCGAAGAACGAGAGAATCAGGCCGTCGAACGCCGCCATCTTGGCCCCTGCCCCCATGTTGAGAAAGACCACCGGACAGAAGTCGACTTCCCAGCCGCGAGTGGGCCTTCGGACCGGTCGGCCCCTGTCGTCCAGAGGGCTGTCCGTGATCAACTCCCGGTAGATGCTCCGCGCCCAACGCTTGGCCAGGGTGCTCTTCCCGGCGAGATTTCGCCCGCTGAGCGCAACGATGTTCTTGGCGCCCGGGGGCGAGTAGGCGTTCGCCCTGACCGTCCGAGTCATGGTGCGAGTGATCGCAGCCAACTCAGGAGTTTCGATGTACACGTACCCCAGCCACTGCTCCAACATCTCGATCTGGAGCCCGAAGTCCTGATCGGTGAGGGCGGCCCACTGCTTCACCGTGAGAACCGGCGGGGGCTGTGGGGGCGCAGCGACACAGTAGTCGTGCCAAATCTGTGAATCCATGTCGCGTTACTCCTCGTCCTGGAGGTTGGGCCAAGCACGTCGAAGGCGTTCGATCTCAATAACTTTGGAATCGCGCTGCGGCGATGGCTGTTGCTCGGCGAGCTTCTCCTGCGCCGCCTGAGCTTCAGCGTGGTCTTCCTGTGATTGCTCGAACCGCCGCGCGGAAGCGGCCAGCATGGCTCGGCCCTTCCGGCTGTTCGACGGTTGGGTGAGTTGGACCAGTTCATTGAGGATCTGCCGCGTCGCGGATCCGCGGTTGAGCACCGAATTGCCGCCGCGCTCACGGATCCGCTTGCGGGCCGCGTCGACGATCGCCTCGGTCATCGGCGCGTCGATGCGGTTGGCGCCCCGCCAGGGAATCGGGACCACACGTTTGGTCCGGGGATCGCTGAACCAGATTCGTGAAAGATCGTGCGGGTCCAAGAAGAACGGCGCGGCCTGGCCCGGTCCACCGAAGAATCCGTCGGGCACGAGCCGGTAGTCGTCGAGGTGATCGGAGTCGTAGACCAGGTCCGATAGTTCGACCCCGGTTCGACCGATCGTGGCCCATCGAATCGGCAGGAACTGGTAGATCAGGTCCGGTCGCTGGGGTACGTCGATGCAGCCGGTCGCCTCGACCATCACATCCCACATTTCCAGCGGACTGAGCTTTGCGGTTGGCTCCCCGGGAAGAACGAGTCCGGTGTGATGGGTGCGGTGGTAATCCAGGGCGATGAACCGTCTCAGGTGCGCCTGTAGCTCGGCGGCGGTGAGCAGGGGCTCTTCGCTGACGAACCGCCCGCGCTCAGCCACGTTGCGCCCCTTGTACCCGGGGATTTGTTGGAGGGCACGCTGGAGGGTTTCATGCCACCTTTCGACGTGAGGGTTGTCCGTCGGTTTCTTGCCCCGGCTCAGCAGCAGGTCGATGCCCAGGTCACGCAGGACCGCCCGGAAGTGGGCGCTGACGAAGATCGAACCGTGGTCGCATCTAATAGCGTCGGGCATCACACTCGGGATGGAGTGCTCGCCCTGCAGCGTGGAGAAGTCCGGCGCGATCCTGCGGCGTTTCGTGGTGACGTCGACCTGGGTCAGATCCAGAGACGCCGGGAGTCCCGCCCACCGCCAGTCCCCGATTGAGGTACCGTCCACTTTCATCGAAAACGGCCGGCACACGTCGTAGATCAGGAGGCCGGCATCTACCGCGTCGGCACTCCGGGGCACCACGCGCAGCCCGACAATGCTTCGGGTCGCCACGTCCATGGCGCTGATGACCTCGACACTGCACACGCTGCCCGTCAGCGAGTCATAAACGAGGTTGTCCGCCCGAGTCGCATCGATCGCCACGATCTGGCCGGGTTTGATTGCGGGAAAATGGCTCTTCCCGGAAACCCGTGCCAACTTGTGGCTCTTCTGGGCTCGTGTCGTTGAGCCCTTCTCGCCCTTCAGCGCCGACAAGAAGGCCGAAGTCGCGCGCTGCGGCGTCACCAGATCACCAGCCCCTTCCTGGAGGAGCTGGACCCGAATCCGCCGATCGAGTTCCGCGATGGAAACGGTCGAGCGGTCACCGTCGAGTGAGTCGACGACCTCTCGCGCGACAGCCTGATATCGCGGATCGACGAGATCCCATCCTCCGCTTTTCCGCAGGCTGCGGCCATCAACGAGCGCCAGCAGGCCGCCCCTCTTGTAGTCGCGGAGCCAGTTCCTGACGGTGCTGGGGCTGGTGCCCGTCGGCTGAATTTCCCCGTCGTCAACCCGTCTCTGCAACACGCGATCGCATTGCTCCTCTTCGCTGAGAACCGCGGCCATCACCGTGCACCGACGAGCCTCGGAGATTCCGTATCCCGTTCCGAAGGGGAAGCGTGGTTCACCTGGTCGAGCCAGTTCGGGGTGCCCGTTTCGGAAGCCGGTCAGAATCTCCTGGACGACCTCCATCCGGCGCAAGGCGATGTTGCGGGCATCGGCGTCGAGTCTGTCCCAGATCGGGCGCAGGGCTTCGCAGAGCACCGCCACTTCACCGTCGGTGATGGCGCGCACTGTCGACAAGTCGCACCAGTCGACGTGCCGAATCTGGCCGATCGTGTCGCGGAGTTCCACGCCCGCGGCCCTGATGGTGACGACAACGGCGGTGCCGGCCTCGGTCAGGACGCGAGCACCGATGTTCAGGTTCGTCCGTCCGTTAGACATTGGCTCGCTCCTTCGCAACAGTCACAGCGGTCCGCTTCGTGATCGGCGCAGCCATGTCGATGGCGAGCACTCCCCGCCAGATCAGATGCCAGACGGTGGAAATCAACCTTCCGGTTCCGTCATCCAGCGAGAAGAGGCCACCCAAGGTGGTTTCGGCTGTGGTGGTTGCGGCTCGGAGTTGGTCCTCGAACTGGTCGGCCCAGGGGGGTCGCTTGCGGAACCCGTGGAGCCAAATCAGGTTGAGGCGTTCGGCATTCCCAAGACCCGTGAAGAGCTCATATCGCCAGCCGACGTCGTGGCAAGCACGGCGCGTTAGTTCCACCGTCGCGCGGAAGTCCTCGTCGATACGGTCTTCCGATCTGGCATCCCAGACCGTGACCTCGCCATTGGCGCGGGCGGTGAGCAGGTCGGGGGTGTGGTACCTGCGCGAACGCGAACCTGCTTTGTTTCCCGGCCAAGAAAGTCTCAACGGCTGGGCAACGATCAGTCGGACACCCGGGTCCCGATCGACCCTGCGCAACAGATCGTGCTCCAGTCCCGACTCGAGACAGACGTGGTCTCCCATCGTCATCGAGTAGGCCGTGACCGGGATGTGCCGGTTGTTCTCCGATGAACGCGGGTTGCGACACGGCCTCAGCTGCTCCAGCGGTGGGGTGCCCCACTCATCCCAGAACCACTCGAGCGTCTCGTCGTCGGAGAGTTTGAACAGCCAACGCACGTTCGGCGTCGACGGGAGCGTGAAGTCGGGGGCGAGAAACAGCGGCTCGGCGGCGGGTGCGCCGGCAGCCGCGATGTGGCGCCCCATCACAACGAAACCTGCGACATGCCGGGGCGGCCGTTGACAGCCGCCGATGGGCAGGGTGAAATGAACAAAGTTCCTCCTGAGCATAGGGATGAACGAGCTAATGCGGCTTACGCCGTGTACGAGAGCCGGGGATTGCCCTCCCCGGCTTTCGGCTTTTCAGGGCGAGGTTCGCTCCTGAAAGCCGTCTATGACTCCAACGCCTCGGCGACCCTCCTTCGATACTCTGCGCCGGTCCGGTGCCACGCGCTGCGGTACATATTTGATTGTGAGATACGCTATTGCAATCACCGCCAGGCCGCGTGTCGTCAAGGGAGTGCAATGCCCGTACCACTTCCGGGGCAGTTCGACGCTGACAAGATGCGCGCAGCCCGCATGTCATTGGGTATCAGTCAAGCCGAGTTAGCGATGCGCATCGGTGTCAATCCAAGTGTGGTCAATTCCTGGGAAACACGAGGCGGTAGCCCGTCCGTCCGAAACCTCAGACGGGTCGCGTCAGCTCTAGGG